>JALSYJ010000216.1 GCA_027071965.1 Robiginitomaculum sp.
ATATTACTGTCACTACAAAGCGCTCTTTCATATTGCCGCGCCTTGCGCAACAGGGTACAGGTGCACCATCTAACAGAGGTTCTTGTCAGGCGAAAGCCTTGAAAAACGTTGAAGAAGGTTGATTTGACCCCATGAAAATCCCGGTTGTATTGATGAGCGCTGCATTTCTATTGGTTTCAGGATGCAAAAGTGCCGAAAAACTTTCCAATGCCATCAACCAGAGCAAACCCAATGAAGGCCCCTGCCCTCAGGCCCTAGTATTGTGGGATGCTGCCAGAAAAGTACAGATCGGCCAGCCGGAAGTCTTTGCCAATGTAGGCTTTACCGGAGAAATCCTAGCTGTTCGCTCATTCTGCACCTATGTGGGGGATGACCCGATCCGGGCCAATTTGGAAATTGACTTTGCATTTGGTCGTGGGCCTGCAGCTTCCGGTTTAGACGCAGACTATCCATATTTTGTTGCGGTCACCCGCAAAGACAAAGCCGTAATCAAGAAAGAGGTGTTCGAGCAGAATATCAAATTCAAACCCAACAATAATATTGTATATAGAACTGAAAAATTTGCCCAGATTACCATTCCACGAAAACAGCGCGACACCAGTGGTGGCAATTTTGAAATAATTGTCGGGTTTGATCTGAACGAAAAGGAACTGGAATTTGCTCGTTCAGGCAAACGCTTCCGGGTTGATGCGGGCTCCAGATAGGTTTTGCAATGACTGGATCCATTATCAAACAGCTTTCTGCTGAAACAGGTGCTGTCTTTTCCGAACTTTTACTGCCCGTTGAATACGGGAAAGTTATAACCTCTACCCGCGATGGCGGCGCGCCATTTCAGTGCAATGGCTGCATGGCCGCAGCAAAACAGGCAGGACAGCCCCCACGGGTGCTGGCAGAAAAAATTCAGCAAAAACTGCAAAACAGCCCGCTATTGGCATCTGTAGAGGTGGCAGGACCCGGATTTCTTAACCTGACCCCTTCCGCAGAACTAATTCAGTCACAGGCCAACAGGCTGGCCGAAAACCCCCGAACCGGGGCGACAGTTACTAATGATCCAAAAAAAATAGTAATTGATTTTGGCGGGCCCAATGTGGCCAAGCCAATGCATGTTGGGCACTTGCGCTCTTCGGTAATTGGCGATTCTTTGCAACGTATGTTACGGTTTTACGGCCACGAAGTGATCAGTGACATTCATCTTGGAGACTGGGGCCTGCAAATGGGGCAACTGATTACGGAGTTGGAGCTTGAGCAGCCTGATCTTTGCTATTTTGACCCGGACTTTACCGGCCCCTGGCCAACAGAGCCGCCAGTGACCATTCATGATCTGGCTCGTATGTATCCGGCAGCATCTGCAGCCTGCAAAGCTGATCTTGAGCGTATGGAAAAGGCCCGTGCGGCTACTGCCATGCTACAGGCTGGTCACGCCGGCTATCGCGCTTTGCTTGATCACTTCATTGCCGTATCCATTACTGCCTTGAAGAAAGATTTCAGTGCTCTTGGTGTGCATTTTGATCTGTGGAAAGGTGAGGCTGCGGTACATCCTCTGATCGGGCCCATGGTTGAAAAGTTCAAACAGGATGGCTTTGCCGAATCAAGTGATGGCGCACTTATCATCAAAGTAGCCGAGGAAACTGACAAGAAAGAATTGCCGCCTTTAATCCTGGTTTCCAGCGCCAAGGCTGCATTGTATGCAACCACTGATCTGGCCACCATATTGGATCGCCGGGACAATATCGCTCCCGATATCATATTGTACGTGGTTGATCTGGGACAATCCTCACACTTTGAACAGGTCTTTAGAGCAGCTTCCAAAACCGGCATATTTCCAAAAGAAAAACTGGAGCATATAAAATTTGGTACGGTAAATGGTACTGATGGCAAAAGGTTTCGCACCAGAAGCGGCGGCACCATGCGATTATCAGACTTGTTAACACAGGCCAATGAGGCAGCTCTTGCCCGAATGGCCGAAGCTGGAATTGCTGCAGACGTTAGCGCCGATGAACGCAAAGATATTGCGAGAATGGTTGGTCTGGCCGCCATAAAATTTGCTGATCTTAAAAATGTACGCACCACTAATTATGTGTTTGATCTGGAGCGCTTTACTTCGTTTGAAGGCAAAACCGGCCCATATCTTTTATATGCAGCAGTGCGGATGAAGTCGATTTTGCGCAAGGCCAAAGACCAAGGCATTGTCAGCGGCAGAATTGATCCGAAAGAAACCACAGAAACCGAACTTGTTTTACTGCTTGATGATTTTGACCGTGCACTGGAAAGTGCTGTGTCGCACAGGGCTCCGCATATTTTATGTGAACATGTCTATGATCTGGCGCAGGGATTTTCCAGATTTTATAGCCATTGCCCGGTATTGGCGGCAAAGGATTCGCAAACAATAGCATCCCGCCTGCGACTGGTTGAGGCCAGCCTGCAACAATTGGAAACCGGTTTGGAACTGCTGGGCATTGAAACTCCAGATCGCATGTAGATCAATGACCTCTTGGTATGGATCAGTATCCGGCTTGTCATCACTGATTGCCTTTGATAGAGAGAAAAATGACTTGCCATGAATTTGCGCAAGTTAGGTACTGCATCTCTGTTTGCGGGAGAAACCAAAACTGGTACCGAAGGAGCAACCGCCCCGGAAACTCTCAGGTAAAGTGGACCGCAAACAGAAACTAAACGCTGGAAAGCGCCGGAACAGCGGCGCACCGAAGGAGTA
>JALSYJ010000217.1 GCA_027071965.1 Robiginitomaculum sp.
TGTTGTTCCTGAGTCGACATTTTTGCAAATTTTTGCTAAACAAGTTCAGCGTGCGAATTTTGCGAGAGATTTTGATACCGGAAACGGGAACAAGCAAAGGCCGAAGCAAATGCCAAATCCAGTTGATGTTCATGTTGGAACCAGGATCAGGTTACAACGTCTAACTATGAAATTAAGCCAGAGTGTTTTAGGTGAAAAGCTGGGGGTTACCTTTCAGCAGGTTCAAAAGTACGAGCGCGGCACCAATAGGGTCAGCGCCTCCAGATTATGGAGGATGGCAGAGATTCTCGGGGTTCCGGTAGAATTCTTTTTCCACGGAATAAAAGATCAGGTTGAAAGCGGAGGTTTTGCCGAGGGCGCTGAGACCCCCATGGTTTATGACTTTATCAATTCCACGGACGGGGTACAACTTGCTTCTGCGTATTCGCGCATATCAGACCCTAAAATCCGGCGGCAGGTACTACAATTAGTACGGGCTCTGGGCGGAGAAAAAGACGAGCAATAGATAAGGCTGTTTTTTATGTCAGTTTTATAAATTTGCCTCTTGTCCCGGCTCCATTACATATGTTGTAAAGGATCATGTCTGGATCAGATCGAATTCAGGCCGAGTAGAGGATTTATCTATGAGTCGGCAAAGTTATATTTTTACCAGTGAGAGCGTTTCCGAGGGGCATCCGGATAAAGTGTGCGACCGGATATCAGATGAGGTCGTCGACTTGCTGTTATCCAAAGACCCGCAAGCCCGGGTAGCTTGTGAAACCCTAACCACTACCAACAGAATCATACTGGCAGGTGAAACCCGTTGTGCAGTTGAAGTTACTGACAGTGAGATAGAGCAGCAGGTTCGCGCCGCCGTTCGTGACATTGGATATGAACAGGATGGTTTTCACTGGGAGCGCTCCAGCTTCACCAGTCATTTACACGACCAGTCGGCGGATATTGCTGCCGGTGTAGATAAGGGAACCGGCTCATACACCGAAGAAGGTGCCGGCGATCAGGGCATTATGTTTGGCTATGCCACCAATGAAACCCCTGAACTAATGCCTGCGCCAATCCAGTATTCACATCAAATTCTCTCGCAATTGGCAGATTTACGTAAAAGTGATGGGTCTTTAGGCTTGGAGCCTGATGCCAAGAGTCAGGTGACGCTGGTTTATGAGCGTGGAATTCCTGTTCGCGCTGCTTCTGTTGTTGTTTCAACGCAGCATCGTGATGGATTAAGCCCGGATGATATTCGTGAAATAGTTCGACCGGTTGTTGCTGGTGTTTTGCCTGAGGGCTGGATGTGTCCAGAAAAGTATTTTTACGTAAATCCAACAGGAAATTTTGTCACTGGCGGCCCCGATGGAGATTGTGGTCTTACGGGACGCAAAATCATTGTGGATACTTATGGCGGCGCGGCGCCACATGGCGGTGGCGCTTTTTCCGGAAAAGACCCCACCAAGGTTGATCGTTCCGCAGCTTATGCCGGGCGCTATCTGGCAAAAAACATTGTTGCGGCCGGTCTTGCTGATCGCTGTACGATACAATTATCCTACGCCATTGGGGTTGCCTATCCCTTGAGTGTGTATCTTGATTTGCACGGCACAGATAAATGCGACGTGATGAAGCTGGAAAAAGCTGTGCCGGAATTGATGGATTTAAGTCCCAGAGGAATTCGCAAAACCTTAAACTTAAATCAGCCGATTTACGCAAGAACTGCCGCTTATGGTCATTTTGGGCGAAAAGCCGATGATGATGGTGGGTTTTCATGGGAGCGCTGCGACCTGGTTGAGCGCCTGCGGGACTTTGCCGGATAAGCATTATTTGGGTCTGTTTGGTCGTTCCAAGGCAAAGCCATTAAGTCCGGCTCAACAGCACCGGATGAAAAACCTGCTTCCTTCTTTGGCGCTGGGAAGTGGTAAGCTTAGCCCCAAACAGCTCTGGCCACAGGCGCAGCAGGTTTGGGTTGAGATAGGAATCGGCGGTGGTGAGCACTTTGTGTATCAGGCATCAGAAAATCCGAATATCCACCTGATAGGATTTGAGCCATTTCAAAACGGAATGGCAAAAACCCTTGGAGCTGTAGAGCGCTTGCAGCTTCAAAATGTTTCGTTGGAAATGACAGATGCTAGAGATGTATTGGCCAGGTTTGAGGATCATTCAATTGATCGCATGTTTATTTTATATCCTGACCCATGGCCAAAACGTCGCCATTGGAAGCGAAGACTGATTGAGCCTTTTTTTATTGCCGAGCTTTCCCGGCTGATGAAACCCGGAGCGCAGACCAGGTTTGTTTCTGATATTGCGCATTATCAACAATGGGCGCTTTGGCATTTTTTAAGACACCCGGATTTTGAATGGCAGGCGCAAACCTGTAGCGATTGGCAGAAGGCGCCTGCCGATCATTGCACCACCAAATATGAGCAAAAGGCTTTTCGTGAAAAACGGCATCCTGCCTATTTGCATTTCATCAGAAAAGGTTTATAAGGGCCTAACAACTTGGCTGATGTGCTTTGGCACTCAGGCGGGCTCCGGAGACGGGGGCCGCCTTTTTGTTTGGCGTGGCTTATCTGGCGCATTAGCTGATTTAATAGATAGAACTAACAGATAGATGTGACTTGTGCAGGCAAAAACAGAAATTGAACGACGGGTATTGGCTTTGATTGAGCCGGTTTGCGCTGATATGGGCCTGGTGCCGGTACGGGTGCGCCTGATGGGACGTGACAAGA
>JALSYJ010000218.1 GCA_027071965.1 Robiginitomaculum sp.
GATTATGTACAAACTTGCTAAAAATAATCTAAACCTTGTTGGTTAACGAGCGCTAAAAACTTGCGCGAAGCTCTGCTAGTTCGTACCAAACACAGTGATTGTTCAAAATATGGAATCAACTAATGCGCTTTGAAGGTACAAAAAACTATATTTCTACTGATGATCTTTCTGTTGCGGTTAATGCAGCGGTGACTTTAGAGCGACCGCTTTTGATCAAGGGTGAACCTGGAACAGGTAAAACCATGTTGGCCATTGAAGTAGCCAAAGCCATGGGGCTGGAGCTGATCGAGTGGCATATCAAGTCCACCACCAAGGCTGCTCAGGGGCTTTATGAATATGATGCTGTGGCACGCCTGCGTGACAGCCAGCTTGGCGACCCAAAGGTCGAAGACGTGCGCAATTACATTCGCAAAGGCAAATTATGGGAAGCATTTGCTGCCGAAAAACGCCCGGTATTGCTGATTGATGAAATTGACAAGGCCGATATGGAATTCCCCAACGATCTGTTGCAGGAGCTGGATCGCATGGAGTTTCATGTCTATGAGACCGGCGAAATGATCACAGCCAAACAACGGCCAATAATCATCATTACTTCAAATAATGAAAAAGAACTGCCGGACGCATTTTTGCGCAGGTGCTTTTTTCATTTTATCCGCTTTCCGGAAAAACAAACCATGGAAGAAATTATCAATGTGCATTTCCCTGGCATAAAACAGCGTCTTGTTAGCGAAGCCTTGAAAATCTTCTATGAGATTAGAAAATCGCCGGGCCTAAAGAAAAAGCCCAGCACGTCAGAACTGCTTGACTGGCTGAAGCTGTTGATGTCCGAAGACATTGATATCAGTACTTTACGCGAACAAAGCCCGCGCAAACTGATCCCGCCTTTACATGGAGCTTTGCTAAAGAACGAACAAGACGTGCAATTGTTTGAACGCCTGGCATTTATGGTACAGCGGGAGCGCTGATTAGCGCATTCTTCGGTTCAAAATACTTAAAACTTACCGGGTTAAAAACACCTGTACCGGTTTACCTCATTTTCCCACGGGATAATAGCCAGAGGCATAGCGCATTTGTATGACTGTCCGTTAGAACTGTTTGCGCGCACGCTGGCGCACAAAACCTTTATATTTATCGGTTTGGAGAAATATTCACCTGTCAAAGAGCATTTTTGTAGGGGGTTTTGATCCTAACCCTTACATTATAACAGGTTTGGCAAATGGGGGCAGCTTTTACACTTATCCCCTACCCTCAAGGGTCAGTCAGTGCTTCTTAGGGTCATTTAAGGGTAAGTTTATTACCATAAAGTGCTGTTTTGGTATGATTGCAGTGTCTCTCAAGTATCAACAAGGGACAGCAAAAATTTGCACTGACCCTTAGCACTGACCCTATGAGTGACCCTCACCTCTAACCGTCACTTACGCGAAGGCCGGAGTGACGAACGTGATGGGTCTGAGATGCGTCACTAAAGTAGCGAAGCGGTAGGACATTAAAAATGCCGCAAGAATGATACACCAAATACGGTGGCCTGATTTCCTCCGACATAATCAACATTAAATGTCGGGGCTATTTCAAAATCACCCACTTGAAAATCATAGGCAACACCGGTGCGAAACAAGGTTTTCGTATAGCCGCTTGCCCCGTGAAGTTTTTCAGCGCCAACACCGCCGATCAATCGCAAGCCCCCGGCAGGGTGAATAAACAACTCGGCCAAAGCAATGCTGACCCCATCGCCATTGTGGGCATCTGGAGTATGTTCTATTACACCGCCAAAGCCAAACAGCTCTGAAACCCGTCTTTCATACTCGACACCAATTGTAAAATCGGTTTCTCCGCTGTCAGTGGCACCAAGAAAAACCCCAAATACATTTGATGGATAATGAGATCCTCCCGTAGAACTGCCATCCCCGGCAAGAGCAGAGCCCGCCACGCTAACGCCAAGAAATATTACTGTTACTCCCAGGGTTTTAACAAGATTATACAGTGAGCGCTGCATGCTATCCTCCTTGTCTTGTTTTATGCTGAGCGAACCTGATTGATGAAGCGCTCAACCTCCGATGTCAGTAATTCTGACTGCTCTGATAATTCGCTGGCAGCCCGTGTCACCTCATCTGCCGAGGCGCCGGATTCTTGCGATGCTTCGTTAACTCCTGTGATGTTTTTACTTACCTCTTCGGTTCCGGTTGCCGCCTCTTGAACATTGCGGGCTATTTCCTGCGTGGCAGCCCCCTGTTCTTGCATCGCAGAGGCAATGGACGAAGATGTCTCATCCACACTACGGATGGACTGGCCAATTGCAGTCATTGAAGATACGGCCTCTTTGGTTGCACGCTGTATCTCTTCGACCTGGGCGGCAATGCCATCAGTGGCCTTGCTGGTCTGGCTGGCCAGAGATTTCACTTCAGAGGCAACCACAGCAAATCCACGTCCCGCCTCACCGGCACGAGCTGATTCAATGGTCGCATTTAAAGCCAGAAGATTGGTCTGCTCGGCAATATCGGAAATAAGACTTACCACCTCGCCAATGCGATTGGCTGTATCAGCAAGCTTCTGCATTTGCGAACCGGTTTTATCCACATGCTCCACCGCCTGCCGGGCAGCAGAAGCAGCCTGATTTACCTGCTCGTTGATCACACCTATTGAGTGCGACATTTCTTCGGCAGCAGCAGCAACCGTTTGCACATTACAAGATGCT
>JALSYJ010000219.1 GCA_027071965.1 Robiginitomaculum sp.
GCATAATAATAAATATCCTGATAATCAATTTTTGGATAATCAACCATCGCCCATGTGGGCTCTGTCATGTTTTGCCAGCGCTTCAAAGCAGCTAACCTGTACTCAAGCAGCCAATCCGGTTCCTGTTTTTTTGCAGATATGAACCTGACAATGTCTTCTGATAATCCTTTGGGTGCGTATTCGGTCTCAATATCCGTGGTAAATCCATGCTCATAATTATCGGACTCAAGGTCGCGAGCAGCCTGAACGGTTTTGGGATCAAGCCTGTCTGATACATTGGCAGGATCTGACATTATGAATTATTCCCTTTAACTGCGCGCCGGTAGGCCTCGCCCCAGGCTTCGGCAAATTGTTCAATTTCTTCACTGGTGGTTCGCCACCCCAAAGATATACGAATGGCACAACCAGACAGATCAGGCGATACCCCCATGGCCGCAAGTACGTGCGACGCTTTGACCTTGCCCGAAGAACATGCAGAACCACTGGAAATGGCAAATCCGGCCAGATCCAGAGCCATCAACTGGGTTTGGGAACTAAAACCCAAAGCCGCACAACAAAGCGTATTGGGTAAACGCTGCGCCTGCTTGCCAAACACCACCAGATCACGGGCAAAGTGCTGCAATAATGTCTCCAGATGGTCACGCTTTTTGGACAAGTCTGCAAATCTATCAAGTTGTTCTTCGGCTTCCACCGCAGCAGCGCCAAAGCCTGCAATACCTGCAACATTGGAAGTTCCTGCCCGCCTGCCGGTCTCCTGACTGCCACCAATGGTTTGGCCAATAAATGGCAGGCCGCATCGAACGATCAGCGCCCCTATGCCCATTGGGCCACCAAGTTTATGAGCGGCCAATGTCATGGTATCAGCGCCCATCGCACCAAAGTTTACAGGAATTTTGCCAAAAGCCTGAGCCGCATCCACATGCAAAAAACCACCTGCCTCATGCACCATATCAGCTATCTGCCTCATCGGTTGCAAAACACCGGTTTCATTATTAGCCAGCATAACAACCACCAAAGGTGATTTGGAGCCAGATAAAGAGCTTTGCATTGCATCCATATCAATCAGGCCGTTGGCTTGCAGCTTTAATCTGGTAACCGGAACTGCCATAGCATCAACCGGAGCCAGATTGCTTGGGTGCTCACCTGCGCCTATCAGGACAGAAGAACAGGCAAGTGCATGCCTTGCATTTGCAATGGCCAGATTATTTGATTCTGTTCCGCCACTGGTAAAAACCACATCATCAATGCCGCATTTTACTGCACTGGCTATTTGTTTGCGCCCAAGATCAACAATAGCTTTTGCTGCGCGACCTGCCTGATGTACTGAAGATGGGTTGCCACCGGCCTTGTACGCCGCATTCACGGCAGCCAGAGCAGTCTTTCTGATCGGTGCTGTGGCATTATAATCAAAATACACAGTCATTTTTCCTGCACCACCAGTTCTTGAAACCTGGCCCCTCCGGCAGTGCCAATAACCCGGCGCTCCAGAACATCGTCCAGCGTAATAGAGTTCAAAAACAGGTATATATGCTGGCCCAGCTCATTCCAAAGATCATGAGCCAAACATTTGCCAGTTTTGCCCGTACAATTAATTCCGGAGTTTTCCTGGCATCCAGTTGTTTTAATGTTTTCATCAACAGCCAAAACAATATCGGCTATTGAAGTCTGGTTTGCAGCGCGCGCCAGGGAATAACCACCTCTTGGCCCCCGTACCCCCATGACAACTCCATGTCTGCGGAGCTTGGCAAACAACTGTTCAAGATATGACAGGGATATCTCCTGCCGTTCAGCAATTTCTGATAGAGGTACCGGCTGTTCAGAATTCAGTGATGCCAAATCTGCCAATGCAATCACCGCATATCTACCTTTTGCACTTAGTTTCATAATTTTGTTCACTTCTTTGCTCGCCAGCACCGAAAAAAGTGTGCTAGAACCCCGCTCGACTTCAGGTGGGTCGAAGAATCGAACCGCTTGAAGCTGTCAGGAGCAAAAACAATACCTGATCAGTTTAGTCAAGAATTTTTGTCACAAAAAAGGCAGATTTTTCAAGGAAGTTATGATATTACAGCCAAATTGAAAAACTTAATTACTCAGGAATTCAACAAACAAGAGACGCACCTATGCCCGAAGTAATAATTGCTGGCCCCGAAGGCCGATTGGAAGGGTTTTATCACCCGGCAACAGAACCAAATGCCCCAATTGCACTTATTTTGCATGCTCACCCCAAGGGTGGCGGCCACATGAATGCCAAACCAATAGTAGCGCTGTATGAACTTTACAAAAGGCGTGGATATGCGGTTTGCAGATTTAATTTGCGTGGCGTTGGAGCATCTCAGGGCGAGTATGATCAGGGGCAAGGTGAATTGCAAGATGCAGCAACTGTGCTTGACTGGCTGCAATCCCTAAACCCGAATGCACCATTTTGCTGGGTTGCCGGTCATTCATTTGGCGCATGGCTCAGCATGCAATTATTGATGCGCAGGCCAGAGATTCACGGATTCGTCTGTATGGCAACGCCGATGAATATGTATGATTTTGGCTTTTTGGCACCCTGCCCTGCTTCCGGGCTAATCCTGCATGGATCGGCTGACAGAATCTGTCCTCCGGAGGAAATTGAACATATTTCAGACCGCATTCGCATCCAAAAAGGCGCTTTTCTAACCCATAAAACCATTCAGGGCGCAGGACAT
>JALSYJ010000220.1 GCA_027071965.1 Robiginitomaculum sp.
AAACCGTGGGCATTGATCTGGTTGCCATGTGCGTAAATGACATATTGGCCCAAGGTGCAGAGCCGCTTTTTTTCCTTGATTATTTTGCTACTTCCAAACTTAAGCCGGAACAGGCTGCAAAAGTAGTGGCCGGAATTGCCAGAGGCTGCCGTCAGGCCAATTGCGCCCTGATTGGCGGAGAAACTGCCGAAATGCCCGGCATGTATAAAGGCGGCGAATATGATCTTGCAGGTTTTGTGGTCGGAGCAGCAGAACGCGGAAAACTGCTGCCCCGGCACCAACATATGCAAGAAGGCGACCCGGTCATTGGAATTTCCTCCAGCGGGCCACATTCAAACGGTTATTCACTGATTAGAAAAATCATACAGGTAAATGAGCTGTCACTTGAGCAAATGGCGCCTTTTGATCCGGGGCAGACCCTGGCACAGGCTCTGCTCACCCCGACCAGAATATATGTTAACAGTCTAATGCCTCTTATTCGGGATGATATGATAAATGGCCTTGCTCATATTACGGGCGGCGGATTGATAGAAAATCCTGATCGCATGCTGCCGAAGCACCTTACGGTAAAGCTCGATCATACAAGCTGGAACTGGCCTGATGTCTTTACATGGATGAGCCAGACCGGCGGCGTATCAAATCATGAAATGCTCCGTACGCTTAACTGCGGCATTGGCATGATAATAACTGTTACAAAAACCATGCTAGAAGAAACTGTTTTGCGCCTGCGCGATGCCGGAGAAACCGCCATGCAAATCGGTGAATTAAGAGAAGCAAAATGAAAACCCGGCTTGCTGTTTTGATCTCTGGCAGCGGATCCAACATGCAAAGTCTGGCCCATGCCTGTCGAGGGGCCGGTTTTCCAGCAAGAATCAAACTTGTAATTAGCAATAACCCCAAAGCCAAAGGCATAGGGATTGCGGATGCGATGGGACTAAACACCTGTATTATCAATCACCGCGAATTTGAACAGCGCAAGGAATTTGAGCAGCAACTGGATATTAAGCTGCGCAATAGCCGTATAGAATTGGTTTGTCTGGCTGGATTCATGCGGGTTTTATCGCCGTTTTTTGTGCAAAAATGGCAAGGAAGATTACTGAATATTCACCCCTCACTGCTGCCAAAATTTCGCGGATTGAACACCCATGAACAGGCTTTGAAGGCTAAGGAGAAAATTCATGGATGCACCGTGCACGAAGTGGTGAATGAACTTGATAGCGGCCCGATTCTTGGACAGGCTGAAGTTCCGGTTTTACCCGAAGACACACCTGCCAGTCTTGCTCAAAGGGTTTTGGCCGCCGAGCACAAATTATATCCACAAGTTTTACGAGAATTTTGTGCAAGCCTGTAAACTCAAATCGCCAATGATCACAATTTTAGGCCAAAAGAACACGAATATTGCAGTTTTTTTGGTCACACTTTTCTAAAAAAACCACCCACAAATATATTTTAGTCGCGAATCAGTTGATTTAATGGATATTAGAGTTCAATGAAAATCATCGCCGCCCTAACAGGGTATATGCACAAACCTGCCCATTGCTTTTAAGGAAACCTCCATGTTCACTTCTCCAAAATCCAAAACCGCAATTCTGAGCGCCGGTGTCAGCACGCTGGCATTAACCATCAGCAGTGCCATTGCCCTGCCCGCCATGGCCCAGTCAGAGACGGCTGCGCTGGACACAATCATAGTTACTGCGCAAAAACGCGAAGAGGATATCCGCGAAGTTCCAATTTCCGTGGCGACCAAAAGCGGTGATGAACTAAAGATCCTGTTCTCTGCAGGTGAAGATATTCTGGCGCTGGCCACCCGTATCCCGTCACTTTATGCAGAAACCTCCAATGGCCGGGTGGCTCCGCGCTTTTACATTCGCGGTCTTGGTAATACAGACTTTGATCTGGCTGCCTCGCAGCCTGTTTCCGTTATTATGGATGATGTGGTAATGGAGAACGTGACCTTAAAAGGCACGCCATTATTTGATATTCAACAGGTTGAAGTTCTACGTGGACCGCAAGGCACCTTGTTTGGACGCAACACGCCGGCAGGTATCGTAAAATTTGACTCCGTAAAGCCAAGCGAAGAATTCAGCAGCTATATAACCGCAAACCTGGGACGTTTTATGACCCGCTCTGTCGAGGGTGCTGTGGGCGGTTCTTTGGTTGAAGACAAGGTCGCATTCAGGGTTTCCGGCTTGTATCAGGGTCGCGATAACTGGATCAATAACGGCTTTACAGGTGAGGAAGATGCTCTTGGCGGCTATCGCGAACTTGCAGGCCGCGCCCAGCTATTGTTCACGCCTACTGCCAATTTTGAAGCTCTTGCTAAAGTTCATTTCCGTGACCTTAATGGCACATCTTCAATTTTCCGTGCCAATATCTTAAGTCCAGGCAGCAATCAGCTAAACGCCAACTTTAATCGTGGCGCAGTATTTTTTGATGAGGGCAATAACAACCCGCAAAGCTATAGCGGTCAGGGTGCATCCTTGCGCATGAAATGGGATGCTGACAGTTTTACCGTCACCTCAATTTCCGCCTATGAAACCACAAAAGGCACCAGTCTTGGTGATATTGATGGCGGATTTGGAGCATCATTCCTGCCATTTATGGGCCCGGGTTTCATTCCGTTTCCTGCGGTAACCCAAGATGGTATTGACTATTTGAACCAATATACACAGGAGCTACGCATAGCCA
>JALSYJ010000221.1 GCA_027071965.1 Robiginitomaculum sp.
ATCATCTAGCAACTGCATTTCATTTTTTGACCATAGGGGTGCTGATAGTAGGTTTTTTGGGATTTACTGCCATTTTATTGCTGCCGTTTTCGACTGAATTACAAACAGTGCTTGGCTTTGCCTTGGCTTCCATGCTGCTACGCAGTTTCTTTATTCTTTCACAAGAAGCCAGAAAAGCCGCCCGTGAGGTGGCGCGCTATTCAATAATGGAATTCTTTTCAGTAATGGCAGGGTTTGGGCTGGGTATTGCAATTGTTTACGCCACCCCGCTAAAAGCCGCAGGGCCATTTGCCGGAGTGCTGGTTGCCACTGTGATTGCGCTTTTGTTTGATCTGCCCAAAATGCTATATCGGGCCAAAGGCGGCAAGGCTTCATTTACTGAATTAAAACAGTTCTTTTCCTATGGCATGCCTCTGTCCTTGTCCTTGATCCTAAGCTATGTGCTGCAAGCTGGCGACAGGTTCGTTATCTCGGCTCTGCTTGGAAATGGACAGGTAGGTATCTATGCTGCTGGCTATGGTACTGCCAATCGCGGACTGGACATATTGTTTGTCTGGGCTGGCATGGCCGCCGGGCCGTTGCTGATTGCGGCTTTGGAATTGGGCAATGCACAAAAAGCCAAGGACATGGCTCGCAAAGCCTTTGCGATCATGGCGCTTCTTACCTTCCCTGCGGCTACTGGGATTGCGCTGGTGGCCACGCCATTGGCGAATGTTATGACCGGCCCTGAATTTAGAGGGGGTGCTGCCGCCATTATTCCGTGGATCACGCTGGCAGGCTTAATGAACGGCATTACCACTTATTATCTGGTAGTTGCATTTACCCTGTCAAAACGAACCGTTGCAATGGTTTGGGTAACGGCGGCTCCGGCAGTATTGAACATTGCGCTTAATTTCATGCTTTTGCCCGTACTTGGTTTAATCGGGGCGGTAATTGCTACCATTATTGCCTATGCGCTTGGCATGGTGATGACTGCGTTCATCGGGCGCAAATATTTTGAACTTCCCCTGCCCTTTGCAGAAACCATAAAAAACGGACTTGCCTGCGGTGTAATGGCAATTGCGGTTTTACTATTGCCTGTGCCTGAAACCATGCCTGATTTGGTCAAATTACTGATTATGGCTGGTGTTGGAGTCTTGGTATATGGCGGCGCAGCATGGCTGCTCAATCTGGCTGAATGCCGGGAAATACTTGCGCAGAAACTGTTAAAACGCTCCGGGATAGCTGCGGAGATCAAAGGATGAGAAAGGACAAAACAGCAAATATACAAACAATCAGAAACCGGCATTTAGCAACGAAACCCGTGCTTTCGGTGCTCATACCATATTTTGGCGATAATCCTGTACAGTTAATTGAGGCCCTTTGCGCACAAAGCGTAAACGAAGTGGAGCTAATCCTGTATGACGATGGCACCTTGGATGAAAACCTGACCACACAGGTTACAAGCAGTTTGCAAAATGCAAGCCTGCCGGTCTGCTTGCTGATTGCCGATAAAAACGAAGGCAGGAGTGCGGCCAGAAACCGGCTGGAAGCTGCGGCCAAAGCGGATTATCTTTTGTTCCTTGATGCGGATATGATGCCAAAGTCCAGAGGTTTTCTGCAAACCTATATTCATCATATCAAAACCCACAAACCGGCAATTATATTTGGTGGATTTGCAGTTGCAGAACAAGCGCAAGACAATAAATTTGATTTACATCGCCATTTATCGGCAAGTTCTGATTGCCTGCCAGCCATTGCCCGCCAGGAGCTTGCTGCAAAGCATGTTTGTTCGTCCAACCTGCTGGTACGCAAGGATGTATTACAGGCCTGTCCTTTTGATACCGGGTTTGCCGGCTGGGGCTGGGAAGATGTGGAATGGGCCGCCAGAGCCGAAGAACAGTTTACTATAACTCATATTGATAATCCGGCACTGCACCTTGGGTTGGAAAGCGCCGAAACACTGGTGCGTCGCTATCGGGATTCTGCACAAAATTATGCCCGCTTTGCCGCACGACATCCAAAACTTGCCAGACAATTGCCAAGTTATAAAACAGCAAAACTGGCAGGAAATATTCCCGGATTGCGCTTTGTGCTCCCATTGTTTGCAGTGCTGGCGCTGGATCCATGGCATTTAATTCCCATGCGCCTTCGGATTTTGGCGCTAAAACTGTGGCGGGCTGGCTGGTATGCGGAGAAAATCACATGAACGCTCCTTATATGCCTGATGTAAGTCTAAAGGGAAAAATCCGCCGCAGAATTACCAGATTCTCTGATCGCAAACCTCTGCCGCGCTTTAATGGCCGCTATGTCAGTTTTACATTTGATGACTTTCCAAAATCCAGTGCCGTAGCTGGTGCCAAGTCTCTTGAGGATCACGATATTCTTGGTACTTATTATGCCTGTGTCGGACAGATGGGTATCAGCAATCATTTTGGCCAATTGTTTGACGAAGAAGACCTGCTGCGCCTGACAGCTTCAGGCCATGAAATTGGTTGTCACACCCATAATCACATTGATTGTGCAACCAGCTCAGTGGCGGCCATACAGCGCGATATCATCCATAATCAGGAACAGCTTTTTAGAATTGGCGTCCCGGCCAGCAATAGTTTTGCATACCCCTTTGGTGATGTGTCTTTTTCCAGCAAACACCTTCTGGCAAACCGTTATGCAACCTTGCGCGGAGTACAGCCCGGGATAAATCAAACCGGCTCTGATGCCAATCAATTGCTGGCGGTACCACTTGAGGGCGGTAAGGATGTGGTGGATTATGCCTTGTCATTTCTGGATAAGCTCAATGCCAAACCGGGCTGGCTTATTTTCTTTACTCATGATGTTAGTGAACAGCCCAGCAATTGGGGATGTACGCCCAATAGCCTGCATCAGGTAATAGCTGCTGCAAAATCTCATGGCTTTAACATTGATACGGTTTCTACAGTCTATGAGACAATCCAAAAGGAGATGTCATCATGAAGCCAGCAGTTTCAATAGTCATTCCGACATTTCGCCGGCCAGACAGAATCCTCAAAACCATCACCAGTGCCTTGGAGCAAACCGGCATAAATGAGCCAGTTGAAATTATAGTGCTGGATAATGACCCGGAAGCATCGGCAAAATATCCTGTAAGCCAACTGGCAAAGTCTGAAACCCGCTGGCCGGTGATCTATGGTCATGAGCCAGCACCGGGCGTGGCCAATGCCCGCAATGCAGCCTTGAAACTGGCACAAGGTGACCTGATTGCCTTTTTGGATGATGACCAGTACGCCACCTCCCACTGGCTACAGGAAATGCTTGCGGTACAACGCCAGACCAATGCTGACATTGTTTTTGGCCCCGTGCAGGGTCGAACCCACGATGACATACCGCACAAGGACTATATTGAACGCTCATTCAGTAATTCAGGGCCAAGGCATTCTGGCATCATCACCCACTTTTATGGGTGTGGAAACTCGCTGTTTAGCCGAAAAAGATTCTTTAATGAATCTCTGGTGTTTAACCCGTCCACCAATGAGACAGGTGGTGAAGATTGTGAACTGTTCTGCCGGGTTGAACAAGAAGGCGCAGTATTTGCGTGGGCAGCATCTGCGCTGGTTTTTGAGGAAATTCCTCCCGACCGGGCAAATTTACGTTATAATTTTATCAAAGCCTTTTCCTTTGGTCAGGGCCCAACACAAACCGCATGGCAACAACGCAATTTGGGACGCGTTGCTTACTGGATGGCTGTGGGTCTAGCGCAAGCAATTGTCTATGGCATTTTATCAATACCGTTTTGGCTGTTCCGATCTGCCAAACGCGCTGACATGACCGACCGTGCCGCCCAGGGTTTGGGTAAACTGCTGTGGTTCAAAGGATTTGAACCCAGGTTTTACGGTGCCTCGGTACTTTGAGCCAAAGGCCAGAGGCCGGGCTCCGAATAATTTGGCAGCCGTAGCTGCAAACAAAACCCAACCCAGATTGTTTTGCTGTAAAATATTACTTTCTGACATGGAGAACAGCAAGAATATCAAGGTGGAAACCAGCGCCCAATAAGTTTCTTTTCCCTTTAACAGGCCGCGCATTGCAGAAAACAGCGCCGTAATATAGGCAAGGGCAAATCCAATAACTCCGATAAGGCCAATCGAAAGCCAGGTTTCCAGCCAGCCATTATGCGCCGTAGGCACCAGCCATTGGGTTTGTTGTCGTACCCAATAAGCAGGCCCGGTTTCATCAAGCCAGAAAACCGCATAACCATGTCCAAGCCATGGGCGATGCCTGATCTGCTCGAACAGGGCTGCCCATATTTCGGTTCGCCCCGTCAGTGTTGGCTCCCGTCCAATCAGGGAAAACATGAACTCAGGATTATACTCCACAGCCAAAAACATCCCTACGCCTATGACTACCGTCCCATAGACCAGCGGAACCGCAATTTGCGGCCCCAGACGCAATAAGTACAAACCAAAAACACCTCCAACCGCCAGAAGTAGCGCCGCAAGTGATGTCATCGAAGTTGAAAGTAATACCAGCGCAACAAGCAGGATAAATGCTGATCCCCAGAGCCACCTGCGACGTGGCTGAAAAATCATGGCAACCAAAGCCAGATGAGCCCCTTTGGCCATATTCATACCAAATTGGTTCTTTTCCCAATAGATGCCAGACCACGCTCCGGGGTGGATTTCGCTCATAATGCCGATATCCGGCATAAACATGACGGTAAAAATACTTAGCAGTGCTAAAATGAAAAACAATGAAGCAAATAATTCAATAAATTTCGGCCAGTCAAACCTCGACGCCACATAAATGGCAAACAAGGTGGTCATCAATAGTGCTACCGCTTTTCGCAATGACCCATCGGGATCCATCGACCAGTTAACCGAGGCTAGAGCCAACCCTACAGGTATCAATAAAAGCCAACACCTGACCAGTGCGTTTGCCGTTGACCATGGCCGTAGCACAAGCAGAACAAATGTCAGAATATATACAGGATAAAACAGGGATCTAAGTAATGGCGAACCCTCTACCGTAGGCTCCGGGACTAAAAGCGGCCCCAGCAACCCACCGGAAAACAGGAACATCGCAATTAACAACAGGACGATTTCAACCTGACGACCAAATTGCGATAAAGTCAAAGGCGAAGATGCGGCAAGGTTTGTCATATGAGCTACATTTGCGCCTGAAACTGCAAATGACCTGATTGCTGATGTCCCGCGTTTAAGATCACACCCAGACAACGCCCTCCTGCTCGCTCTATTTCTTGTTGCAGCGCAAGGGTTTCAGCCTCATCAGCAACAGGATCAGCCACAAGCACAACACCGTCTACATCTGCGGCCAATGCCAAAACAGCTCTGGATCGATCAAATGCAGGCACATCAAGCACTGCCAGATCAATGGCATTTCTGACCTGTTGCCAGTAATTTGCAGCTCGTCTAACTCGCACAGACTGGCCGCGGGTAAGTCCTTCGGTACGAAATCTTGAAACAAACAGGCGATGCAATCCCACTTGATGAATTGCCAAATACCAGGCGGACGAAACTTTTTTACCATCCTTGCGAACCAGTTCAGGCGAGACATCCCAAAATGGTTTCCTTCCCAAGGTAGGATCCATCGCCTTGCCAAGCCTGCCATATAATTCAGCAGCTTCTTTGCTTGCAAATGTTGCAAACTGATTGTTGATATAAAAATCAAGATCGAACAGCCAGACCCCCCGGATGGAATTTGGAGCTATAAGTCTGGAAAATGCCCGTGCATTAGTTGATACACCCCGGCCACTTCTGGCACTTACAAAAGCAAGCACCGCACCGCGTCTGCGATCAGCGCGAGTTCGGTATAAATGCACCAGATTGTGCAATTCCTCAGTCAAATCCAACATGCCTGCTATTTTTCGAATCCAAAGGCTAATCATAGCTTTTTTATGGTTAACGAGATGTGGATGGGCTGATGCGATATGGGCGGATACCAAGTAATTAACGCCTGCGTCTGGGCCTGCGCCCGACATTTGCCAAAATCGGCAATTGCCCGGTTGCAGCTCCCATCGGATTGCCGCCATTTTGCACTGGTGCAGCAGGTGCCTGATTTGGAGCCTGAGCGGGGGGAACTTGTGTCTCAACCGTTTCAGGCTGGCTCCATTGCTGCGGTGCCGCACCTCCTCCGCCATAAGAAGGTGGCGGCGCAGGAGATGGAGGTGTCGGGGCTGTTGGTGGATTGTGCCTCCTAGGTGGATAGCGGTTCATTTTAGAAACCCGAGCAAAAGACAACCCAAGTCCAATCATCAGGGACGTAAATCCGGCAAATAAAAATGCCAGAATTGCAGCAGGACGCTTTAATGACTTGCCCTCAAAAGGCACCGTTGGCCGCTCAATTACCCGGATATTATTGGAGGCTTCTTCAGCTAAATTCCGGCGCGCCTGAAATTCTTCTTCGCGGGTGGAGAATTGTAAAACGGCTGCCTGTAATACCCCGGCTTTGCTGGAGAGCCGTTGATATTCCGGGAAAATTCTTTGTAGTTTTTGTTGTTTTTTACGAACCTGAGCAATCTGCGCCTTAATTACAGAAATACGTTCTCTAACTGATTGAGCTTCAGATTCAAGTGACAGTTTTTCCGACTGCAAGGTTTGATGTACCAAATTCACGCCAGTACGAGAAACTCCCAAATTCTTATTTCCGCCTGCAGCAATGAACTTCTCAAGTCGCTGAATATTTGCCTCCACCGCCAGAACCGGCTTAGAACCCGGGCGATAGCGTGATAATAATTGCTCCCGTTCAATTTTAAGATTGGCCAACTCGCCAGAAGACGCATCATCCCTGTATTGCAATATTTCCTTTGGCACCGATTGCATTTTGCTTTCTCTGGCCGTAATTCCGGCATTTATTTCCCGTAACCGCGCATTGGCGGCAAGCAATTGATCGGTTAGCGCCGCAAACCGAACACCGGCAGCAGTGCGTTCTGCCAGAAAGTCGCCAATGTTATTCTGGTTCAAAAAATTGGCAAGCTCAGCATTGATCAGGTTCAGTTTTTCTTCGGTTGTCTGACGCTCCCGGCCAAAGCGCTCAGTGCCAGAATCCACCAGAACTTCCCGCCGATATATAAGATACTCATCAATTACCGCGTTTAGAACCTGTGCTGACACCTGCGGGTTAAGGTGCTGATAACTAACGGAAATCAAGGGCTGGTTAGGTGCCGTATACGCATTCAGGCTTTTATCAAATTCTGCAAGAGCCTGACCCATAATCTGGGCGCGGGCTGATGGGTCGGTTTCATATTTGGCCGCCAGTTTTGGAAACAATCTGCGCAAGCCGATTTTCTTTAACACTCTTTCTTTTAATATTGCTGCAGTAAAAAAACCGACCTCGGCCTGAATCATCTGATCCGTACTATAGGCTGTTCCCTGCCCTGCTGTTCCGATTATGGGGTTATAGATATATTCCTCACCGAACTGTACCAGAATTCGCCCATGGGCGGTGTATTTCTTTTCCAGTTTCATCACCCCGAACATGGAGGCCGCAAATAATACAACAAACACGACAATCATAACTGGCAACTGCCGCCATAGCTGTGCTATAAGACCAACCATTGAAAGTGATGCAATCCTGTCCCACCCGGTTTCGTCAGGCGGATAATAAGGCCCGTGACCACCTCCATGCCCTCCTCCATAGCGGGGGGGCATACCTGCTGGTGGCTCTGCGCCTGTATGCCCTGCGCCTGCGTATGATGTCGGTCCAGCGTTCTGCATGGAGTTGAGTTCCACCCGGTAAGATTCGTATTGGTACATTATTTCGCAAGGTCTGTTTAACAATTCCTAACCAATTTTATTAACCTTTGGGTTTCTCGATGTTTTATGAGTCTTTTACTGTGAAATTTTTATTTTTGCCCTCGCTATTGATGCTTGCCCTGTTGCTGATCACAGGATGTGTAGAAACTGTGCACGATCCAAACCAGCCATATGGCCTTGACTCGCCACAGATAATGAGAAACGCAAACTATGGTTCGGGCAATGCAAACCCAGGATTACGCAGAAGCAGCTTCCAGCCGGTTCAGTTCCAAACCTGGGTAAATTCAGATCCTGTGTATCGGCTATTGCCGGGGGATCAGTTAAATATAACTGTGTACTCGGCTCCGGAATTGAACCAGACCTTGATTGTTGGCCCTGATGGCCGGGTTATTATGCCACTGGCACAACCGGTTATGGCCGCCAATCTTACTATTGAGCAATTGGAGCAGCGATTAAGCCACGCATTAAGCAGTCAACTGATCGACCCCAAACTTGAATTATCTCCGCTGTCTTATGGGTCTCAACGTATTTTTGTTGGAGGCGAAGTAAAGCAACCCGGAATTTTTGAATTACCAGGACAAATAGGCACGCTCGAAGCTGTGTTCATAGCCGGTGGGTTTACTGATGTAGCAAAAACCAAAAATGTGGTTTTAGTGCGCAGACACCCTAACGGCTCCCCAATGATGAAAGTCATCGACCTAAAAGCCTTGCTAAACAATCGCCTCCGCACCGATACTACCCCGCTGCAACGAGGAGATATTGTTTATGTGCCGCGCTCCACCATTGGTAATATCAACCTGTTCATGCAGCAATATGTTCGCGATGCGCTTCCGGTTAATTTCGCTCTGACCTACAATCTGGTTCCTTATCAATAACTTATTGACGAGGCCTGCTTATAGTCATCAGATTTCCAGATTCAGGACATGCCTGTCTTTCCATGCGGGCCAGCATGCCATATCTATTCAGGATGGGTCATGCTGGCATAATGATAAGCACCCCGGACAGAGGCGGGCGGGCAATCAAGCCTGATCTGGCTCAGGCGTTACCTGAGAGCCATTGTCTGGCCGCGCGCTGTGCCGCTGCTATTTCTTCCGAACTCATTTCAGACGCCAGTTCAGAGCGATATACTTTTGCAGCTTGACAGCCCTTGAATGCCGCCAGATTGAACCATTTATGCGCTTCAATAAAGTCAAGCATCGGCCCATCACCGGTTGAATAGATCAATCCAAGTTTATTTAATTCATCGCCGCTTGGGCCCGCTTCGATAGCTGCGTGCGCTTCTGCGACTTCAACATCTGTGAACGCCATAACGTTCTCCCCGTTTCTCGCGCCGTTTTGCCTGTCTTTGCAAGCTGCCACGGACGCATTTCACCAAATGCAAATTTCTTTTGCCAGCTAATTTTTCTATATGGGGGTTTCTGCAAGGTTAATAAAAAATCCATAGGATTCTCTTACCCCGCAGCGCTGTAAAAACCCTTTGTTTACCAGCATTAACAGCCAAGGACTTGTCATCGGCAAATACTTGATCTTTTTCGGTTTTAGCCAGACAGCTCAGCGTGGTTTTGGTAACTATTTTGAATGGGGTTGAAAAAACTGCCTTTATTTTTGGCGTAAAAAAAATTATTTTTTTTGCAAAATTGCCCTGAAAACTACGCAACTTTCGGCAGAAACACCGTATTTTAGCACTTTTTTAAGCCAATTTTCAGCAATCCCAGAAGAATTATCTTGCAATTTGTCACATTCTAAAAGCATGCTCCCTGCTATAAAGTAACATTTGTGACTATTATGTGCTAAACAGGTGACCCATGCCCGCAAACAATCCCACCTTGTCGCTTGGCAAAGCAGAAATGCAGGAATTTGCTGATGCAACAATGAAACTTATTATTGAGCATTATGATACGCTGCCTCAGGCACCTGTCGGGCGCAAATCTGATCCAAAAATGCTGCAAGACTGGTTGGACGAGCCACCACCGCAACAAGGATCAGACCCATTGGATATTTTATCTGAACTGCAGAGCAATGCATTAAATGATACCATGAACATCACCCACCCAAAATATCTTGCCTTTGTTCCCGGCCCCGGAAACTTTGCCTCGGCAATGGGAGACCTGATTGCCTCTGCATATAATATATTTGCCGGGGCCTGGCTTGGCCCCTCAGGCATTGCTGTCATTGAAATAAAGGTAATTGACTGGCTAAAACAGATGTTTGGTTTTGGTACCGGATCCGGAGGATTGTTCGTAAGCGGTGGCTCCATGGCCAATTTGACTGCAATGGCTGTTGCCCGTCACGTCAAATTACGCGGCAATATAACCAATGCCACCATTTATTTTTCTGATCAAACCCACTCATCTGTTCAAAAGGATCTGGCAATTTTGGGCTTTCAGCCCTATCAGGCGCGTAAGGTTCCCTCTGATGAGTTGGGTAGAATTTGCGTAAAATCCCTCACCGAGCAAATAGATTCTGATCGCATAAGGGGCATGGTTCCATTTTGTCTGGTTGCAAACGCTGGCACCACCAATACCGGCGCAATTGATCCGCTTCCAGCCCTTGCCAAATTCTGCAAACGCGAAGGCTTGTGGATGCATGTGGATGCAGCCTTTGGCGGTGGGGCAATACTATCCCCTACCCATCGCCATCTGCTTGATGGCATAGATGAGGCTGACAGCATCACTATTGATCCGCACAAATGGATGTTTCAGCC
>JALSYJ010000222.1 GCA_027071965.1 Robiginitomaculum sp.
CCATTTGCCAAAACAGCCATGATAAGCATTCGGCTCTTTGTGCTGGTTGTGAGGGGATAAATTCATCGAACTTTTCTGCCAGATATAATAATATGGCACCGGACTCAAAAACTCTGGTTGCGGGGGTAGTACTGTGGTCCATTAGTGCCGGGATCTTGGAATTTGGATTTATTTCGACAAATCCACTGCCAAATTGCTCACCATCCATAATATTGATGATCCAGGCATCATATTCAGCCTCCTTATGCCCCAGGGCAAGCAACTCCTCAAACATCACAGTTACCTTGATCCCGTTTGGAGTTGCCAGCGAATACAGTTGAAAGGGGTGCTTGCCTACGGGTAGCTTCTTGTCATGAGTAGCCCCTGATATCGGGCGGTTTATACTTGCAAACCGGCCTCCGGGTTCAGCATCCCATTTCCATACTTTTGGGGGCGTATAAGGGGCAGGTTTTGTCATAAAATCGCTAGTTTCTGTATTCGATAGTTGAATCCCTGCGTAAATCCCGCAATAGCCGTCTCGACATCATGCTTAGCTTCTGGTCGGTTAAACGATTCACAATTTCATCAGAAGACGGAATGCCAGAGTCTTCACCATAACCCTTGCTGCACAACATGATGGAAACAGCTCCATTGGGGCTATCCATGGGCTGTGACCATTGGTTGGGTTGCAATGCTTCCAATATGGAGCGAAACGCCGGTGCCAGGTCACTTATGGTTATATTGTCAAACGGATTTACAAAGGAACCTTCGATGGTTTTGGGAATTTGATCAGTATCAGCGCAAGTTGAAAGTCTGGATAAGGCCTTTGCCAATTCATCCTTGGCCTCCAAAGGGGCTACGATTTGTTTGAAATTTGCAATTTTTGGCGATCCGCCTTCTTTGCGATCACGCAAGGCGATAATATAAAATCCTCCGGGAACCTTGATCGGGTCAGAAACCATGCCAGGCTGCATACGTGCCAGAACGCTTTCGACCTCTGCCGGCAGGTCTCCTTTGCGAATCCAGCCCATATCACCACCTTGGGCAGCAGATGGCGCGGCGGAGAATTGTTGGGCAACTGCCATAAACGGAGCGCCTTCACGCATTTGTTGAATTAGCGAAAGACCACCGGAATAAATGGCCGAATCCTGTTGCGGGCCCGGCGATTCCAGTAAAATCTCTGAAACCAGATATTGTGGCTTGGCCAGATTGTCCTCAAATCGCTTTTTTTCCAGTGCAATTTGATTGTTACTGACCCGGATGCGTGATCCATAACGACCATTGATAAGAATCTGCCAGGCAATATCTGCTCGGATCTGATCTTCTAATGTCCTGGGAGAAATATTTGCCTTGCGCAGGTCATCACGGATTGATTCTGCTGTTACATCGTTCTGGCGGGCAAGTCGGGATATTTGCTGGTTAATTTCAGCGTCGGTGACCTCAATATCGTATTTTTTTGCTTCCTGAAGTTTCAGACTTTCATCAACCAGTGACCTGATTGCCTGTGTTTGAAAGCGAATAAGGGATTCGTCCGTTGGCTGGGTTCTTGTGGATAAAATCATCAACCGCATGCGCTGGCGCACATCAAAGGTGGAGATTATCTGATCATTAACAATCGCAGCAACACCTTCGGCCACTTGCGTGGCAGCTTTTAGCGGAAATAATGCGATCACGAAAATCATCGTGAGAATAAGCGGGTTCTTAAAAGTCATGTTTGGCTTTTACCAGAAGAAATGCGAGGGTTACGGCTCGGCGGGTAACATAGCGCCCAATTTGAGTTGTGCAATCGGTTTTGCTGGAAATGCCTAATCACCAAAGCTACCCAGTGTTGTAAGAGTAAAACGAAACCGGATGGAATCACCTGTGGCAAGTGAGCGATCAAGAATATTGCTGCGCTGATAAACCAGTTCAAAACGTGAGCAATCATCCTGATACACAAAGCCAATAGAGGACCTGCGGCTTTCATTGCTCTCAAAATTATAGATATTGCTATAGTTAAGACCCCAGTTTTTTGAAAAAAGAGTTTGCCCCGATACAGTTATTTCGTCAAAGGCCCGACTGCCTGCTGCTCCTGCTGGAACATTGGTATAAAGAACATTGGTGTTTACCGAATGAAGTACGGAGCGTAATGGGCCAAGGTCTTCTTTGGATAAGTACGAAGTTAACTTGGCATCAAATCTTTGTACACTCATATTGTTTTGGTCAAAGCGGGCGTGGGATGCAAGAGTAAAGGTTTTTCCGGTGCTAAATGACAGCCCGGCAACATAGTCGGATTTTGTACCGCTTAATCCTGAACTAGCTGCAAATCCGGTATTTGCTCTGGAGCGAAATATCTGTCCTGCGGTTAGTGACGCATATCCCTGTTCACCCCAACGAGCCCCGATACGCCCGCCCACACTGGCGCGAATACCGTCCTCCCACAAATCATAGCCGGAGAACCTTGAAGAGCGAAACAGGTTGGTTTCATCAAAATCAACGGCCAGACTGTCCTCATTGGGCAGTAATGAAGTTGGCGTACGAACAATATTTCCCAGATTATCAGTAGTTATAACATCAAAGGTGCCAACGCCATTGCCATTTGGGCTGGCAGAGAAGTGCACAATAGGCTCGACCACCCAGTTTACTGATTTACCGGGTTTTATCCACGGCCAGCGCACCTCGGCTCCCACCACACCAAGAGCCCGGCCAAAACTTTGGGT
>JALSYJ010000223.1 GCA_027071965.1 Robiginitomaculum sp.
TTGGTGGTTCGGCGCACATAGTTAATAATCGCCTCATCCATTTTATCTCCGCCTACGCGAACGGATCTGGAATAAACTATGCCGCCAAGGGACAACACCGCAACCTCTGTAGTGCCACCGCCAATATCCACCACCATTGAACCGGTTGGGTCATTCAAAGGCAAACCCGCACCCAATGCCGCCGCCATCGGCTCTTCAATTAGATATGCCCTTCTGGCCCCGGCAGCTAAAGCAGAATCATGAATAGCCCTACGCTCAACCTGGGTTGCTCCTGACGGAACACATATAACCACTTGCGGGCTGGAGAATAATCTTGCGTTCTGGGCTTTTTGGATAAAGTGTTTGATCATTTCCTCAGCCGTCCGGAAATCAGCAATAACCCCGTCTTTCATTGGGCGTATTACTTCCATCTTGGTAGGCGTTCGCCCTAACATTCGTTTAGCGTCAATGCCAACGGCCCTGACTTCCTTTTGACCGTTTGCTATTTCATACGCAACCACTGAAGGTTCGTTTAAAACCACACCACGACCTTTTACAAATACCAGTGTATTTGCAGTTCCAAGATCAATCGCCATGTCCGAAGACATCATACCAAAAAGCCGGGAGAAAATAGACAGGGGACATTCCTTTTATTTGCGACTATCAGGTCAAGCCAACATTTATATGCCAATTTACATGCGCACCAGAGTGTTTTGCTGTGGATTGTGAGCAGGATCAAGTCCTACAATCAAATTTTCCTCATTTTACCTGATTTTCCTTGCGTTTCCAGGCTCCTCGAAGCAACCAGATAGCGACCATTACCAATCCCGCCATGCCAAAGAACAGTAAAATTCTAAAACCATCTGCCTGCCCCGCCCATGAGAGCAGCCCCTGCCCGACCAGTGCAATGGCTAAAATCTTGGGAATAATACCAATTCCTGTACCAACTGAAAATTGCATAAACCTCGCCCGTGAAACACCAAGAGCCAGATTCACCAAAATAAACGGCCCCGACGGCACCACCCGAACCAACAGGGCTGACCAGAAACCGTTTTTACTAACAAAACTGATAAGCTTTCCAAAGCCTTTACCGCCAAATTTTGCAAGTGGTTCAGCACCAACCCATCTGGCAAACCAAAAGTGCGAGCATGCCGAAACCATTGTGCCTATCCACGAATAAATACTGCCCGCAAGAGGGCCAAAGACAAAAACACTGGCCGCAATGAGCAAAAACTGCGGGGTGCCGATCAGCCCCAGCGCCCAAAATACCAGCACTGCTACCGGCAGACCAAAGGCGCTATCCTTAACCGTATAAAACAAAGCCTCGATTATTTCACGATCCGGCCCGACCCCGACAATCAGCAAAACTGCCAGAGCCACAATAAGTCCGGCAAAAATAAACAGCCGTAACCGCAACATTCCCTGTGCAGATACTTGCTCCCATATGGTTTTCTTTGCTGGCATGCTCATATGGCCTTTTTCTTGGATATCATGAAGTCAAGAGCATCATTGCCATTCTCAAATGCAGGCCAGTTCCCGGCGCGGCCTCGCGACCATGTAAGTTGCCGCTTGGCGTAACGCCTTGAATCTCTCTTGGCCTCAAAAACAGCCTGCTCCATTGAAATTTCTTCGGCAATATATCTGGCAAGTGGTGCAAGGCCGATGGCTTTGTGTGAGGCGCTGATATCTGCACCCCATTTTGCCAGAAACCCACGAACCTCATCTATTACACCTCGTTGCAGCATTTGCTCAAAACGCCGGTCAATTCTTTCATACAATTGATTACGATCCGGACGCAAGACAGCAGCTTTCCACTCATCAGGATTTATAACAGGAGACGTATTTTGATGAAAAAATGTAATTGGCTTTCCTGTTTGCAGATATACGCTAAAGGCTCTTGCAAGCCTTTGCCTGTCAGAGCCTTTAATTCGCCGAGCGGCTTCTGAATCCACCCGGTTTAATTCTTCGCGTAAATAGTCCAGACCGCGCTCTGCTATAATTTTGCTCACCTCTGCCTGAACAGTATCTGAAACATCCGGTATATGCGCCAAACCTCTGGTCAATGCCTCAAAATAAAGCCCGGTTCCTCCAGCAATAACCGGTACATTGCCGCGTTTTCTGATTTTTCCGATCAAATCAACGACATGATCAACCCAGCGCCCTACCGACCAGCGATCGTCCGGTTGTGAACATTCAAACAAATGATGCGGCACTGCCCGACGTTCTGCTATTGTTGGCACCGCACTTAAAACCGGCAATCCTTCATATAACTGCATTGAATCCGCATTGATTACTTCCGCAGAACAATGTTCTGCAAGATCAACAGCCAATGCTGTCTTTCCACTTGCAGTAGGCCCAAAAACCAGCAGGATGGGGGAAGTCTCTAGCATGGAATATCTTGCGGCAATGGAACATACTCTCTCAATAGCAGGCAATCAGAAAACTGCAGACTTTGAACAAGCCGTGCAGGTTTTGCAAGCTAACGGTTTTACCGTGCTGCGGCAATTGGCTGCAAACCGCGCCGCCGAAATGTCAGGTAATGGCTCAGCCGTGGAAATTGAGCAATACCTTGCAGATCTTCAGGTTGACTGGTGTCTGCATAAAACTCCGGTTCAAATTGCTGAAGTACTCGTATGTGATATGGACAGCACAATTATCGGACAGGAGTGTATTGATGAGCTGGCAGAAATGGCAGGTGTCGGGGCACAAGTTAAAGCAATTACCGAAACTGCAATGCAAGGAGGTCTTGAGTTCTCATCCTCTTTGACTGAACGAGTTGCCCAATTGGCAGGACTGCATGAAGACATTCTGCGCCAATGCTGGAATGATCGTATCAGGATCAACCCCGGCGCCAGACAATTGATTGCCACTATGAACAGGCTGGGGGCAAAAACCGCTTTGGTCTCCGGCGGGTTCACCTGGTTTGCCGACATGGTGGCAAAGGCTGTCGGATTTAACGAAGCTTACGCCAATCAACTGGTGATAAAGAATCACAAGCTAACTGGCGAGGTTCTGGAGCCAATTCTTGACGGAGCCGCCAAGCGCGCCCATCTGCTCCGACTTTCTAAAGGACGGCTTAGAACCTGTGCCATTGGTGATGGAGCCAATGATCTGGCAATGATAAAAGCCGCAGATATTGGCATTTCCTACCGGGCCAAACCAATAGTAGAGCGCTCTGCCAATGGCCGCATACGGCATACTGATCTAACGACTGCGTTATTATTTCAGGGAATAAGCCCTGATCAGTGGCAAAATGACCATTAACAAGCCAGTATCGATTAACGAATGGCCAGCCGCAACACTTCTCCCCGGCGATTAACAATGATCAATACTGGCCTGTCTGATTGCTTTTTGGCATCTGCTGCAAGTTTTTCCGCGTCCTTTATGGAAGACACATTTTTCCATGCAATTTGTTCAATCACGTCACCAATTTTTATTTTTGTGGCGGCATCAGAAGAATCTCGTGTGGACAGTACCACCAGCCCCTTGACCGATGATCTTATTGAGAACTGACGGCGAAGATCGGAAGTTAATTCGGCCAGTTCCATATCAAGTATAAATTGTGGCCCGCCGGCTTCGTTGGAATGCTCGCCTGCATCCACATCCACGTCTTCTTGTTCAAGCAATCCGATTTCAACTGCGACCGTTCGCCTGTCTCCTTCGCGAACCAGTACAATATCAACCTTGCTTCCCGGCTTTGCCTTGGCTGCCAGAGCAGTAAGCATTCTGGAATCTGAAACCTCTTTATCATCAAACTCAATAATAAGATCACCAGCCTTGATGCCGGCCCGTTCCGCAGGCCCATCAACCCCGACACTGAACACCAATGCCCCGGCAGCCTCACCAAGTCCGTAACTCTCAGCCACAGCCCGTGTTACCGAGTTAACGCTTACCCCCAGCCAACCGCGCTCGATAACCCCGAATTCAAGCAGCTTTTCGACAATATCTGCAACCAGGTTAGACGGTATGGAAAAAGCAATGCCAACAGAACCACCAGACGGCGACAGAATGGCAGAATTAACACCGATCACCTCTCCGGCCATATTAAACAGCGGCCCGCCTGAGTTGCCGCGATTGATTGCGGCATCTGTTTGGATGAATTGGTCATAATTGCCTGAAGAAATATCACGGTTTCGCGCGGAAATGATCCCTGCGGACACAGATCCACCAAGCCCGAACGGATTACCAATCGCCAGCACCCATTCTCCGGTCAGTGCCTTATCGGAATCACCAAGTGTTACAGCCGGCAGACCCTGTTCGGGGTGCACGCGCAAAACGGCAAGATCCGTAGCCGGATCACGCCCGACAATATCAGCCACCAGAACCAGACCATCAAAAAACGTTACCTCTACCTCATCAGCGCCCTCAATTACATGATTGTTGGTGATTATTACTCCGGCCGGATCAATAACAAAACCTGATCCGGAAGATTGCTGAGTTCTGCTGTCAGGGCCAAAATAATCATTAAATCTCTCTACAGATGAACCTTCAGGAAATCTCGGCATTTCGGAGCCAACCTGCCGGGAGGTGGAAATATTTACCACCGCAGGAGACAGTCTTTTGGTCAATTCAGCAAATCCGTCAGGCGCAGGGTGCCCCTGGCCAACAGCCGGAAAAGCCAAAATAATACCCAATGCCGTAAAAACCGCTATAAAACGAATGAAGTTCATGTACTTAAACCCAAACTAAAGATCCACAATACCAGCCATAACGAACCCGGCTCTTAAGAGCAACTCGAAGCCACCTGATAATCTTGTGTTTAACAACTTTATATCTACGCCGGCTTCCACATTTGCAACACAATGTACCGCTATGAAAAACCGGATATTATTTAAGAGGAATATTCAACATGAAAATCATTGCCATTACCATAACAAGCATATTGGTATTGTTAAGCTCCAATGCCTTTGCAGCACAGGATATGGACACACGCTCGCGCCTTAGCTTGAGCGCCACCGGCAAAGTGCAAACAGTACCTGACATGGCCATTTTACAGGCCGCAGTTATTAGCGAAGGGAAAACTGCCAAGGAAACCATGGCTGCAAACCGCTTAAAAATGAACGATGTCTTTCACAGCCTGAAACAGGTGGGAATCAAGCAAAAAGACGTGCAAACCTCCAGACTGCATGTCACTCCGGTTTACGCACCATTTTCCAGCGATAAATCAAAAACCGCACAGCGTATCACCGGCTACAGAGTCAGCAATCAGGTCACAATCACCATCAGGAACCTAACGCAAACCGGCATAATTATTGATGCCATGATACAAAGCGGAGCCAATAATATCAGTAACATAAATTTTGGCCTGCAAAATCAGGAGACAGCTCTTAATCAGGCCCGCAAGCTGGCCATTGGTAAATTGCTGGCCAAAGCCAGATTATATGCGCGGGCTGGTGGATTTGAAATCGGCGATATCCTGACTATGAGCGAAAATGGCTCGTCCCTGCCCAGATTCCGTACAGGTGCCGATTTTTCACCCAAGGCAATGGCAATAAGCAGTGCGCCCACTCCTGTATCTTCTGGAGAAATATCCACATCGGTTACCGTAACCGCCAGTTTTGAGATTGTGCAATAATTTCAGACACTTGGTTATTATGACAAATTGGTAATATGAATTGCGTGCAAAATCATTGACGACATGATGCACAAGATACACCTTGGCCATTCATAAAGGAACCTGAACTAACGCTTTAATACATGGTGCCTTGAATACCAGTCTGCATAAGGGACGAGCAATGTTGAATTTCAAATCCATTATTTTTTTGGCTATTGGACTGATTTTATTTACAGGCCTTGGCGCCTGTTCCAAGGACATCATATTGAATAGTGATGTGCAATTTTCCAAGGACAATCCAACTAAAGGTAATTCTGATGCAATTCCCCATGCCCAGCTTGGTGATAATGTCACTCCGCTAAAATACACGCTGAATTTCACAATGGACCCCCGTGAAGATCGGTTTTCCGGTCTGGCTATTATTGATATCAATATTAAAGAGCCTACAAAAAAAATCTGGCTACATGGCAAAAACATCAATGTTACCGGGGCAGTGGCAATCGCTGAGAATGGCACCAAGACAGCCGCCAGCTACACTCAAATGCCAATAGAAGAAGCACCTTCCGGGGTTGCCAGACTGGTATTTGAAACAACTATCGGACCCGGAAAATTTAGCTTGCGGCTGCCTTATAACGCTCCTTATAACACGGCGCTAAATGCCGCATACAAGGTCACAAGAAAATCCAGCGAGGGTATTGATAACTATATCGTCACCCAGTTTCAGGCAATTGGGGCCCGGGAGGCTTTTCCTGGCTTTGATGAATCAAGATTCAAAGTACCTTTTGATATTACCATCACGGCACCGGCCGAGAATGTTGTTTATGCTAATACACCTAAAATCAGCACAACCACAGTTGATAACGGATGGGTTAAACATGTTTTTGCTACTACCCGCCCTTTACCAACCTATTTAATCGCCTACGGGGTTGGGCCATGGGACGTGGTGGAGTTTGACCCGCTGCCGCCTACTGATGTGCGCGATCATGAAGTACCCCTGCGCGGGCTGGCAGCCCGTGGTTCTGGCGATAAGATGCAATATGCCCTCAAAAACACCGCCGGAATTATGGAGGCGACAGAGGCTTATTTTGGTACTGCCTATCCGTATGAAAAACTGGATTTGATTGCCGCTCCCGAATATGCGTTCGGTGCAATGGAAAATCCGGGAGCTGTTGTATTTACAGAATATCTTTTACTTATGAACGAAAACTCGTCCTTGCGGCAAAAACAGGCCTATGCCTATGTCAACGCCCATGAATTAGCCCATCAATGGTTTGGAGATCTGGTTACTCCGGCATGGTGGGAGGACATATGGCTAAATGAAGCTTTTGCCACATGGATGGGCTATAAGGCGGTGGATGATTGGGCGCCAGAGTACAAGTTTGGTACAAGGATCCTTGAAGGCGCCTTGCGCACAATGCGAATAGACAGCCTGCAAAGCACCAGAAAAATTCGCGAGCCACTGCTTCGCACTGAAAATGTCATGAACCAGTTTGACAGCATAACCTATCAAAAGGGTGGCGCGGTACTGGCCATGTTTGAAAACTATCTTGGTGAGAAAAAATTCCAAAAAGGCGTTCGCCTGCACATGGAGAGATTTGAGGATGGTGTTGCTACTGCTGATGATTTTTTCCAATCGCTGTCTGATGGTTCTGAAAATGCCCTCGTAGCAACAGCCATGAAAAGTTTTGTCGATCAACGCGGGGTTCCATTAGTGCGCGCTGAACTTTCCTGTGACGTCAATAATGTGCAAATAAAACTGGAGCAATCACGTTATGCGCCTTTGGGCTCAAGCATTAAGCAAAATCAAACCTGGCAAATCCCGGTTTGCACCCGCTATAACAGCGATAATGGTATACAGAAAAGCTGCACATTACTGACTGAAAAAACCAAAACCATGCCTTTGAAAACCGGGACATGCCCCACATGGCTTACCTTAAATGCTGATGGCTCCGGTTATTATCGCTTTACCATGGATAAACAGGCGTGGCAGAAATTGCTCAATAATGCAGATCAACTAAATACCAGGGAAGCACTTTCTGTACTTGATAGCTTAATTGCCAGCTTCAACGCAGGTGAACTGGATGCGCAGACCTATCTTGATGGATTAACAGCATTTGCAAAAAGCCCTGAACATGATGTGGTATCAGCCTCCGGTGGCACATTGGGTAATATGTATGGGCGCATACTTACCAAAAAGTCCAGAAAAGATATGGCCAGATTCACCCGCGCCCTTTACGCCGAGCGCTATGCACGGATCAAGGATGAAAATTCAATGGAGTCTGAATTATTAGGGCCTACTCTGGCTGCACGTTTGATCAGTTATGGTAATGAGCAAAAAATTGCGGCAGAACTCGCCGAAGCCGGAGCACAATATCTAGGCATTGATGGCCCGGCCAACAAGCAGGCACTGGCTGCTAATATGGTTGGCATTGGATTATCAGAAGCCTTCAAGGCCCGTGGCAAGGATGCGCTTCCTGCCCTGCTGGAATTGATTGAAAACGGCTCTGCGGCAGAAAAGAGCAATGCAGGCAGGGCCCTTGGCGCAACCAATAATCCTGAACTGGGTATGGTGCTTCTGGAAACAGCCTTTGACCCCAAGGGGGTATTTACCGGAAGGCAGGCCACCAGTTTGATTTACAGTCTGGTCAACAACCCGACAACAAGCGCCCAGACATGGCAATGGATCAAGAAAAATTTTGATCAATTGCTGGAAACTAGAATTGCCGATGCCCACAAAGCCGGAACACCGCGCCTTGGCAGATTCTTTTGCAGCAGAAAAGGCGCAAAAGAAGTAGAAACTTTTTTCAAAAGCAAAGCTGAGATAATCCCGGGATATGAGCGGGAGCTGTCACAGACACTTGAGAGCATCTCCCTTTGCGCTGCCGCCAAGTCAGCCCATGAGAAGAGTCTGGCAAAGGCTCTTGCCGCACGCCAGTAATGTAAAACCCACCCTTAAAATAGCAAAGTTATAGGACAAAAACTTCCCCCTTTGGGATGGACTTGGCTATGTCCTGATAATTGGGCATTTTTTAGAATGACCTGCAGATCATTTTTGTGCTAAAGCAATAAAATGAACAGGGATCAGAAAGTGACGCGCAGATTTTCCCTAAAGACATTAGGGGCGGCAGGAATGTTGACAGGGCTTCCCTCGTTGGCGGCTGCAACAGGCTCGAAAAGTTCTGTGCGCCGGCATGCAGGTAAAACAGGATACAATATGCAAAAACCAATAATAATTGCCCATCGCGGTGCCAGCGGATATTTACCTGAACATACGCTGGAAGCCTATCAACTGGCCATTGACCTGGGGGCTGATTTTATTGAGCCGGATATGGTGTTTACCAAGGACGGGCACCTGATTGCCCGCCATGACCATTATTTATCCACCAGCACCAATGTCGCTGATCATCCGGAATTCGCAGACCGTAAAACAACCCGCCCCGGCTATGATGGCGAGGACTGGTTTAGCGAAGACTTCACTTTGGCCGAGATTAAAACCTTGCGCGCAAAGCAGACCATGCCCCAACGAAACCACGAAGCCGATGGCAAGTTTGAGATTCCAACCATGGAGGAGGTATTCAAACTAACCCGCGCCAATGGCATTTCGGCAAGCCGTAAAGTGCCGCTTGGAGTTTATCCGGAAACCAAACTACCAGGATACTTCAAAAGCATTGGGCTGGATTACAGGGCAGCATTGATTTCCGAGCTTGAGAAAGCTGCATGGTGGACGGATCCATTTCCGATTTTTGTGCAAAGCTTTGAAGCCGATATTTTAATATCCCTAAAACAATTAAAACCGGAGCTGCCGTTAATTATGCTTATTGAGCGCAAGCAGGACTTACAACTTGAGGAATATGCAAAATTTGCAGATGGTATTGGCCCGTTTAAGGGCCTTTTGGTAACAAAAGACGGTAAATCCACCGGCATCATTGAACAGTCACATGCCTTGGGTATGGAAGTCCATCCGTGGACATTTCGTTCAGATCAACTGCCCCAAGAGTTTGACAGTCCGCAAGCGGAATATGACTTCTTTTTTGAATTAGGAGTTGATGGTGTTTTTAGTGATTTTTGCAATGATGCACGAGCAGCAAAGCTGGCACGCTTTGCCCGAAACCAAATAAAAACAAGGGGATAAACCTAATGGACATGCAACAAAAACTTGATGCTATGAAGGCAGCTTTTCGTAAAAACCCAAATCCTGACCTTGCCAGCCGTGATAAAAACCTGAAACACCTTGGCGCAATGATTTTGGACAATGTAGATGCATTTTGCAAAGCCATATCCGAAGATTTTGGCCATCGTTCACCTATTGAAACCAGATTTGCAGAAACTGCAAATGCCCTTTCAGACATCAAGCATACCCGCAAGCAACTGGCCAAATGGATGTCTGTAGAAAAGCGGACTACCGGCATACATTTTTTACCAGCAAAAAACGAAGTCAGGTATCAGCCCAAAGGAGTTGTCGGGGTTATAAGTCCGTGGAATTATCCAATGTCAATGGCAGTTAACCCGACTATCGGCGCCTTGGCCGCCGGCAATCGGGTAATGATCAAACCATCTGAGCTGACCCCTGCCACTTCTGACCTGCTGGCTAAACTGTTCTCTCAATATTTTGATGAGGATCATATTACAGTAATTACCGGCGGGCCGGATGTAGCACAAAATTTCAGCGCCTTGCCCTTTGATCATATGCTGTTTACCGGCTCAACCAATGTAGGCCGTCTGGTCATGAGTGCAGCAGCAAAAAACCTAACCCCTGTTACTTTAGAGCTTGGCGGTAAATCCCCGACTATTCTGGACGA
>JALSYJ010000224.1 GCA_027071965.1 Robiginitomaculum sp.
GCAGCGTTTTGGGGCCTCGCCCACCTAACATAAGGAAAATTAGAAAATGTTTTTCATAGCACTTGAATTTTCTGACAATAAGTCTCAAGCCAGCCACTATATGCAGGAGCATAACAACTGGATAAGGACGGGGTTTGATGATGGGGTTTTTCTGGTTTCGGGCAGCCTTGCATCAGGATCAGGCGGTGCCATAATCGCCCATAACACTTCGCCGACAGAGCTGGAAAAACGAGTGGCTAATGACCCATTTGTTGCACAAAATATTGTCACAGCAACCATCACTGAAATATCTGTGGCACGAACTGATAAAAGACTGGAATTCCTTTTAACCGACTCCGACTGAATATACGCTTCCCACGAGCTGGTTTTAGGTTATTCTGCACCCCATGTTTTTGAATTTCTTTTCTGAATTGCGCGCCGCCAAGGTTCCGGTCTCCTTGCGTGAGTACCTGACGCTGATGGAAGCGTTGGACAAGGGGGTAATCGGGCACAAGGTTGAGGACTTTTATTTTTTGTCGCGCTCGGCTCTGGTTAAGGATGAACGCAATCTTGACAAATTCGATCAGGTATTTGGTCATGTTTTTAAGGGGTTAGAGCCCACTTCCGACCTTATCGAGGATGCGCAAATCCCGGAAGACTGGCTGCGAAAACTAACCGAAAAATACCTGTCCGAAGAAGAAAAAGCCGAAATAGAAGCATTGGGCGGCTGGGACAAGCTGATGGAAACATTGCAAAAACGCCTCAAAGAACAGGAAAAGCGCCATCAGGGGGGCAATAAAATGATCGGCACTGCCGGTACCTCTCCGTTTGGAGCATATGGATATAATCCTGAAGGAGTGCGCATCGGACAAAATCAGGGCCGCCATGGCCGGGCGGTAAAGGTATGGGACAAGCGCGAGTTCAAAAACCTTGATGGCGATAAGGAATTGGGCACCCGCAACATAAAAATGGCCCTGCGCCGCCTGCGCAAGCTGGCCCGCGATGGTCACCCGGATGAGCTGGATTTATCGGGAACCATAAATGCCACTGCCCGCCAGGGCTGGCTCGATATTTTAATGCGCCCGGAACGCAGGAACACCATCAAGGTTGCCTTGTTCTTGGATGTGGGCGGCTCAATGGATCCGTTTATTGAAACTTGCGAGGAATTATTCTCGGCAGCCCGCTCCGAGTTCAAACGTCTGGACAGTTTTTATTTTCACAACTGCCTTTATGAAGCAGTGTGGAAAGACAATCTGCGCCGACGCTCTGAAACCATACCCACCTGGGATTTGCTGCATAAACACCCAAGCGATACCAAAATTATCTTTGTCGGCGATGCTGCCATGAGCCCTTATGAAATAACCATGCCCGGCGGATCAGTAGAACACTGGAACGAAGAGGCCGGCGCTGAGTGGTTGCGCCGCGTAATCGACATTTATGATGATGTGATCTGGCTGAACCCGACCCCGGAAAAATACTGGGATTATACCCCAAGCATAAACATGATAGCCGAAATTATCGGAAAACATCGCATGTTCGCGCTAACTCTGGACGGAATCGAAGCAGCAATGCGCGAATTGGGGCGGTAAATACTTCACATTGAATGATAAAAGGACTGAAATTCGTTCATTTTAAGTTTTTTATTCAAAAAATATGCAAAACTTAATCACCATAACCAAACTTTGCGCTATAATGGGCCCATCATAGACGGGAATTATTCATTCAAATGAACCTTAGTAAACCGAAAACCAAACTCCATAAGGACAAACTGCTGGCTGCGGTTCACTATATCTGTTCCAAAATGAAGAAGGATGAGCTGGGAAACGTCAAACTGCATAAAATTCTGTATCTCGCAGATATGTTCCGGTTTTTAGAATCGGGGCAGCCCTTGACCGGTGTTGAATATATAAAACAAAAAATGGGACCTACTGCTCGCCATTTAGCTTGGGCTCTAAGGGAATTGGAAAAATCAAACAAAATTTCAATTTCTGAAGAGAATTTTCACGGCTATATGAAAAAGAACTATATTTCAATTTCGGAATTTAAGTCGAATGTTCTGGAAAACGAGGAATTAAAAGTTCTTGATGACTCCATTAGCTTTCTTGCAGGACTCTCCGCATCTGAAGTTAGCGAAATAAGTCACAATAAAGCATGGGAACTGGCTAATATGGGAGAGGTGATCCCATACCATTCCGTATATCGGCTTTTTGCAACTGAAATTGAGCCCGAGGACATACGTTGGGCTCAGCAGGAAATTATAAACCATGAAATTGCGCCCGCCGGGTAAGAAACCACCATTTCGTGTTGAATATTCAGAAATAGCGGAAGCAGGTTATTTTAGAATTCAAAAAAATTCCCAAGATATGAAGAAATCTTTTTTGACTTATATGATGGATGGAAAAAGATCCACTTTCATGTGGCACTCAGATATCTCGCTTTGCAAGCCGTAAGTTTTACATATGCAAAACGCCCAACTTCGCCCATGCTACAGGCACAAGAGTTTTATTTGAAATAGTCGATAACGAAAGCAAAGTTATGATTTGGTCTATCGCAATAGCTTAAAACTCAAGAAAAATTCTTAAATTCAGTGGCTTTTGCAGAAGTAGGCGCTTGCGCGGCATCACTAATTTCCCCCATTCCCGGCCCCTTAACATGCAAGGTGCGAGTGGGAAAGGCAAAATCAGAACCAGCATTGGCGACAATTTCCTTAATGGCATAGGCAAAGTCTTCCTTGACCTGCAGCCACTCACCCCAATCGGTAGTTTTAGTAAAACAATAAACCATCAGATCAATCGAGCTGTCGTTAAAGCTGTCAATGTGAATGAGCAATGTGCCTTCAGGCGGGTGCAGAAAAGCGTCACTGTCCATGATGTAATCATGTATGCCTTGACGAATTTCGCGCAATTGCTCAATGCTTGAATCATAAACAAGACCAATTTTCCAATAAATCCTGCGCGCCGTCATCCGCGAAAAATTAGTCACGGCATTGTCAGATAAATTGGCATTTGGAACATAGACCGGGCTTTTATCAAACCTGCGAATGGTGGTTGAGCGAAAATTGATCAATTCCACCGTGCCTTCAACCACACCATCGACCTTGATCCAGTCGCCCACCTGAAAGCGCTTTTCCGCCAGCACTAAAAACCCGGCAATAAGGTTTTTGAACAAGTCCTGTGCTCCCAGCGCCACCGCCACGCCAAAAATCCCCAAACCGGCCAGAAACGGCCCGACCTGTATCCCCCACAACTCCAGAATTGCCGCAGCGCCAATGAATGCGAACAAGCCCTTGGCCGCCTTGCGCACCCATAGCATAATCTCCGGAGTAAGCACTTTGTCCAATGGACGAAACACTGCCGCCAAGGGATCAACCGCCCGCACCAAAGACCAGAAAATTGAAAATGCAATCAGCGATGACAACACCTTGTCAAACACAAGGGAGGTTTCTGCATCGGTCCCCAAAACCCGCAAGGCAAAGAACAAACCAATTATTACCGGAATTAGCTTTAGCGGTTCTTCGAGTGCCCGCAGCAATTCATCATCAAGCTCGGTTTTGCTGCGCCTTGTAATCCGGGATAAAAATCCGACCAGATGATGAGCAATAAACCCGCGCAAAACCAAAGAAAGCACAAGCACAATTACCGCCATAATCATATTACCGGCACTTACACCTAACAGGCTGGTATCCCAGACCAGTTTTGTCTGTAGCCAGAGATCCGACAAGGCTGCGGGTAAACCTGTTGCAGAGACTTTCAATTCAACGCTCCTTGGTGGCAGTAAATGAAATATCAGGGAATTTTTCTTGCGCGTAATTTATTTCCCACGCACTTTTGGCCAAAAAGACTGCATCACCATCCACATCTTCGGCCATTTGCATTTTGTGGCGATCACTAAATGCCTGCAAAGCCGCCCTGTCACTGGCGCTGATCCATCTTGCAACCGAATACGGGCACGGCTCAAACAGAACATCCAGCTTGTATTCATTGGCAATGCGTTCAGCAGTTACCTCGATTTGCAATTGCCCGACCGCTCCCAAGATCATATCGGAGCCGATCATTGGCTTGAACAATTGAGTTACCCCCTCTTCGGCCAGACTTTCCAGCGCCCGGCGCAAATGCTTGGCCTTCATCGGGTCTTTGGGGCGGGCCCGGCGCAGTAATTCCGGGGCAAAATTTGGCAATCCAGGAAACTGTAATTTGCCGCTTTGACTTAAACTGTCGCCAACCCGCAGCACCCCGTGATTGGGAATGCCGATAACATCTCCGGCATAGGCAGTATCGGCAATACCGCGCTCCTGAGCAAAGAACATCAAAGGCTGTGAAATAGTCATGGACTTGCCAAAAGTGGTTTTTAGTTTCATTCCCCGCTTAAACTCGCCAGAGCAAAGCCGGGTAAAGGCAATCCGGTCCCGGTGATTGGGATCCATATTGGCCTGCACCTTAAATACAAATCCTGACACCTCGGCGCTGCCCGGTTGTTGTTGCACATCGACACCGGATTTCTGGGCGCTGGCAGCGCCAGGCTGCGGCGCCAGATCAACCAAAGCATCAAGCAGTTCACGCACACCAAATTTACGCAAGGCAGAGCCATAATAAACCGGGGTAAGATGCCCCTCCAAATAGCTGTCTTTTGAAAACTCTGCAAAACTGCCATCGGCCAGCTCAAGAGCCTCCGCAAGTTCCAGCCGCTCCTCTTCAGGCAAATATTTTACCAGATCAGGATCATCCATCGCCAGTGATGGCAATACTTCGTCCTGCTCTTTTACAAATGGCAAAAACTTGTTTTTAGCTATTTGCTGCACTCCGCAAAATCTCGAGCCGGAACCAGCAGGCCATTGCATCGGCACCACATCCAGTGCCAGCTTGTCGGAAATTTCCTCCAAAATCTCCAAGGGGTCGCGGGCCTCACGATCCATCTTGTTGATGAAGGTTAAAATAGGAATGTCGCGCAGACGACAAACCTCAAACAGTTTCAGGGTTTGTGGCTCAATACCCTTGGCCGCATCAAGCACCATTACTGCGCTATCGGCGGCGGTCAGGGTGCGATAGGTATCTTCGGAGAAATCTTCGTGTCCAGGAGTATCAAGCAAATTTACTGTACAATCACGGTATTCAAAGGTCATTACCGATGAAGAAACCGAAATTCCACGCTCGCGCTCTATTTTCATCCAGTCTGATGAGGTACGCCTGCTCTGCCCTCTAGCCCGTACCTGCCCGGCCAGACGCAAGGCACCGGCAGCAAACAATAGATTCTCAGTCAATGTGGTTTTGCCGGCATCGGGGTGCGAAATAATCGCAAAAGTACGCCGACGCCTAGCCTCGCTTGCAAACGGTAATTCAGTCATGTTTTGCCCTGACAAATATCTGGGCCCCGCTTAACCCAGCTTGTGCCTCAAGGCAATCAGATATCAACGCCTGGATCAGGTATCCTGACCCTTGTCTTTATCATACAGGGACTGCCAGACATCGCTATACACCTGCTGGGGGGTTAGTGTTCCACCAGATTGCAAATGATTCAAATAAGAAAGCGTCACCAATGACACCTCGGCCAGCCGCAGGCCTATTTCGGCAGGCGTGCTCGCGCCTGTTGCCGGAGGCCCGACCAGAACAGCATTGGCAGCACCGGTTCTAACTGCCAGCATAACCGCCAAAACCCTGGCCTTTTCTGGCTGGGTGTGTGGCAATTGCAAGTCTTCAAAAACACCCTGTCGCACCAGTGAGGTAATTTGCACTAATGACATTTTGGCAAAGGCTTGCTTGCTGATGGGAAAATCCTCAGCTTCCAGCGCTTCCAAAGGCTGCCCCAGCTCCAAAACCACATCATTAAACAAAAATAACATACATGCTTTTTGGCAGAACAAATCACAGGGTCAAGAGTAAGAACGTATTTTGCCTGTATTGATAACAGCTACAGAACCTGCTCCACCAAAAAGTGCCGACCTTTGCGATCTTCCACTTCCACCAGCCATAAATCAGGATCAGAGCTTAGCCTGCGCTGTAGAATTTCCTCAATTTGCTCATATTTGCTTTCCGGCTGACACAGATATTCCCACACCCGGTTAAAATCCTCATCTCGTGTCTGGCCCAGCAATGAGCCCATGCCATCAAGAGTGTTGACGATTACCAAAATACTGCCCGCATCCTCATCGCCGGATTTGCGAACCAGCGCAAAGGCACCATTGGTCTCGGCCCGGCGTATTAACGCCTGCACCTGCAGTTTTGATCGAAGAAGAGCCATGGCCATGTTCTTGCTGGATAAGTCACAAAACACCAGAAAAAAGTGCCAAGATGAAACAATTTTCTTTTAGCCTGTTGATACTGATATTCCTGTGCGCTGTTTCTGCGGCCAATGCACAAACCTCCTTTGCCGCACTTGCGGGATCCGATCAGCCGGTAGAGCTGGATTGGCGCAATACGGCTGTGGTCCTTGAGTTTCATCTGCCGCCTGCTCCCGGGGCGGCCAGCCTGACCATTGCCGCCAGACCTATGGACACTCCTGCAATTGATGGCAGTTATTTTCTGCTCAGTGTCAATCAACACCCTGCGGTTCCATTTGCTCCGGCCGCCAGAGGGTTTTCCGCCCGCTTTGACATACCACAAGGACAATTAAGGCCCGGCATGAATCAGGTTGAGCTTAGCTTTATATCAGGAAAGCAACAGCAATGCCTTAGCAGGCAGGACGGCGGCTGGACAATCAATATGAAAAAAAGCCGGTTTGATCTTGCGCTGAACCACCCCAGGCCAGAACTGTCACAAATTGAAGACTGGCTGCGGGCCGATATGGGAGCGCCTGAAGTGGTTGCAATTGAACAAGGCATGCTTTCATTCTCAGCCTATCAGGAATTTGGCGCAACTGTGATGCAGGCGCTGGCCCTGCGCATGAAAAACATTCCCAAAATCACCGCCAACAGCAATCATGCGGATCTGGTTATACGAGCCGTACAGACACAGACAAAAAGTCAGCCCATAACCATGGAACAGGTTTCATCAATACCGCATTTGAGTTTTAGGGCGCCAACTGAAAGTTTACAGATTGGGGAAGCAAAATGGTTCGCGCAAAACAAAATTACAGGAGTATTGCCTGCTTCTGCAAATAAATTACCAACAGATCTACTACCCACGCCACAGCCATTGCGGTCTTTGCTGCAAAAAACCAGTGTTCCGGCATGGCGGATAATAAGCCCGCCGGTTGAGATGCGCCTGCCGCCCATAGCTTCTGCCCGCTTGCAAATGGATGTGCGACGACCACAGATAGCAGGATGGGCCTCCAGATTGCGGCTATCTATTGATCGCAAGCAAATTGCGGCACCGGCACTACTTGGCGAAAAGAACACTTTGACATTCAACCTTCCGGCCAGCCAGTCGGCAGCAAGAACTTTCTCCGTAACCTCGGACATGGTTCCGGCAGGAAAAGCCGAAAATCACTGCCCGCCATTTGCTGCTGAGGTTAAAACCGGGCCAATAGCGGTTTCCTTGCAACTGGCTGGAATAGATGCACTTTCAGAATTGGATAAAATAGCCTGGAATGGCGGCAGGTTCAGTTCTGAAAACGGCAAGAATGTACAGATATTTCTACCCTCAACCAAGAGCGAAACCCTGTTCCAGAGCTGGCGGGTTTTGGCAAAATTGGCCAAGCTGGGAAACAGCGCGCTCATCCATGCCGACTTTGGCGGCAAACCGGATCCGGCAAAAAGCCTCTTATACATTGGAAAAAGGTCAGAAGTTCCGGCAATTATCAATGAAGAGCTACCCAAAAGTTTTGCAATCGGCGCTGGCAGATATCCATCTGAGCCGGAGCAAGAATATAAATCCCCCTTCATGCAAAGTGCATTTGCAGCATCACCGATTACTGCCGCTCCGGGTGTGGCAGCCGCCGTAAAAATGCCAAATGAACAGGTTTGGGCAGCAATTTCGGAAATAGACGAGAGCACAAAAGCACGAGCCTTGCAGGATTTGGCCGATGGCAGGGCCATTGATCATTTTAGCGGCAATGTGGTGCGCTGGCAGGGTGAACTGGTAGAAATAAACTCAACCGACCCGAACCTGCCTGGGACATTCACGCTTACCGAGATATCATTATGGAATATTATGGTGCTGATTTTATTACCCGGTGGCCTGTGGGCAATGGTTTATCTGGCCAAGGCCCGCAAACTTGCCAAATTCACCCGTCTTTAAGGAAAACATGGCAGTTTACACTCAAATTTGGGTGTAAAAAATGCAGCATATTTTGCGAACAGGCGGGATCGCCCTGATATTTTTGATGGCGCTCGGCGTATCGGCACTTGCGGTTGATGAACGGGGTGTGTTTTCCAAAAGAACTGCAATTTTTGCCTTTGCCAACAAGTGCGGTTTGCTAAGTGACAGTGAGCTGCTGGCGGTAAAATCCGGCCAGCTACAAGCCCGTGGCGCCTTGCTGCGCTCTGGCATTCTAGCATCAGAAGTAAACAGGCTGGATATGATTGCCCGGCAAAGCGTTATTGGCATTGATTGTGAAAACCCCGAAGCTCTTGCCGAAATTGACAGGGTAAAGACCTCCCATAGCCACTGGCTGAAGATGAAGTCACTGGAGTATCCCGGACAATATCGATCATGGCAGACCCGGCGCGATGATGTAATTTCACAGCGCCATTGGCGCACCATTCAGGAAATTGAAAAAGCCGATACCGGCTCGGTTTTACTGGGCTCCTCAATTCTGGACGGTCAGTACTCACTGGATATTGTTATTGAAAACCAGCCCGCCCCGCGCTCGGTATTGTTGCGCATGCGTGATCCACAAAAGCTGCCGAACCCACCTAATGAGTTTCTGCGTAAACTGCTAAAACTGCCAATGAAAGGCGTATCTGGACTGGCCCCGCCGGACAGTGCCACCAACACCTATTTTGCTACGCACCGGGTCATGGCTGAAACCGGCATGCTGTCCGCATCCGAAGGAGTGAGCGGGGTTCGCTTTGGCTTTGACAGGGAGGTTTTGCAAGCTTTTTCAGAGCTTGAGCCCACAGAAGCAATAAGTATTGATCTTTACTGGTCGAACGGGCTGGGGAAGCCAGATCGCCACAAACGACTCTATGCCGAAGTCGGTGATTTTATGGCCGCCAGAATATTTGCCGAAGCTAATGATTAATTTTGCAAATATATCCATATAATCAGGTTTCGGTTTCATCTTCCAAAGAAGAAACCGGAATTGCCGGTGCATGGGCCTTTTCAATAATATCGGCAAAGTTCAACACCGCAGCTACATAAGCCTGCCCCTCAAGCCCGCGCGCATAGCCATGTTTTAAGGTTGAGTAAATTTGCCTGCGCTCAAGTTCCGGCAACAAATCCGAGACCACAGACCATTGATCCGGATCCAGCCCCCTTCGCTGTGCCAGCTCCCGTGCGTCCATCATGTGCCCCCAGCCCATATTGTATGCTGCCAGTGCAAAGGCATAGCGTTGATCATCGGCAATGGTTTTGGGTAAACGTCGAAGCAGGCTGGCCAGATAGCGCGCGCCACCCCTTATGGATTGTGCCGGATCAAGGCGGTTTTGCACCCCCTGCTCACTGGCAGTGACCCTGGTCAGCATCATCAGGCCCCTTACCCCGGTCGGGCTTTTGGCATCGGCTTTCCAATGGCTCTCGCGCCAGCCCACCGCCGCAAGTAATGTCCATGGCAGCTTGTACCTGTTGGCGGCGGCCTCAAAATCCTTACGATACAAAGGCAGGCGCGTGCGGATGGCTCTACGCAATCGCGATAAATCCACATAGTCGAATTCTGTATCAGCCACAGTGAAATACCGCTCGTTCAAAGTATCAAGCAAGGCCCGGGTCACGTCCTGCTGCCACCAGTGTTCAAGATTGCGAAGAAAGCTCTTTTTGCGCCAGTTTGGCTCGCCATTAACCGCCCATGCCAAGGGCACCCCGGATCCAAGCTGTAAACGGGATTCAAGATTGGGCCAGTATCGGCGCTGCAATGAAAACACGTGTTCATCAGCAATGGTGCAGTCAATTCGTCTGTTAGCCACATCAGCCAGCAGGGTTTCAACCGAATTAATGCTGATAACCGGTGCCGGGATCATCTCATTGGTCTTGCGTAAATCCGCAACCAGCTCAATAAAGGAAGAACCATTTGCCAGCTCAAAACGTAAACTGCCAAGATCGGCAAGATCACTGATTTTGCCCAAGCCGCGCCGACAGACCAGAACCGGGGCGGCCTGTAAATAGGCCGGGCCAAATGCAAATTTTGCCTTGCGCTCAGAAGTAATGCTTAACCCGGCGGCAGCCATGTGCGCCTTGTCATCCTTAACCGCCTGCAATACGGCTTCGATATTGGGCAAAACCAGAA
>JALSYJ010000225.1 GCA_027071965.1 Robiginitomaculum sp.
TGATCATCTGGGGCATGATTGTGGCCCCGCATATACAGGTTTTTGAGCCACAGCCCTGGGCCAGATCTGCGGCTTTTGTGCTGGTGCCAATTGCGTTGATTTTGGTGGCATCAGCGCACATGAAGGGGTTGTTGCGCGCAGTATTTCGTCATCCAATGATGATCGGGGTTTTAATCTGGGCGGCAGTGCATCTGGCCGTAAATGGCGATTTGGCCAGTATCTGGCTGTTTGGGGCTTTTGCCCTTTACTCCCTTGTCAGCCTGATATTCGGATTTTTGCGCGCCGAGCCGCCGGAGTTTGAAATAAAGGCCAGGCATGATTTTATGGCAATTGCAGGCGGTTTGGTGATCTCTTTGATCTTTGTGTTTTTGCATCCGGTTTTATTTGGCGTACAGATTTTATAAATTTTGCATCTAAAATCCTGCTTTACTGCATCATTATGTTAGAGCCGAATTTATCGGTCGATGATAAAACAGGAGAGTAAAATGGAAGATATCCTTGTACCGATTGCATTGTTTGCAATTGTTCCGATAATTGTATTGATTGTATCGTTAAATGGACGCAAGCGGGCTGCCGATTTGCAAGAAACAGTGCAAAAGGCCATTGAAAAGGGCGTGGAACTTACCCCGGATACGATAAAGGCACTGGGTGTAAAGCCAAAATCACCTGATGGCGATTTGCGCACAGGTGTGATTTTGCTGGCGGTTGCTGCTGCATTTATTGTTTTGGGTTTTGGTATTGAAACCGTCGAGCCAGATGAAAAAGTTGTAGCTGTTTTGGCTTCTATTGCTGCATTTCCGGGCTTTATCGGATTGGCTTTAATTTCCATGCACTTTTTACTGAAGAATAAAACTTAAAGTGAATAAGTGCAAAAGACAACTATAGCTTAGGCGCTCTTTCATGTCGGCTTCTGATCTTGAATTGGTGGCGTTGGTCGTGGCTTCTCGCGACCAGCGGGCATTTGGTTCTCTGGTTAACCGTTATCAGGTTCTCATTCGAGCAATGATGCTGCGAATGACCTCTGACCATGCTTTGGCCGATGATCTGGCGCAAAATGCTTTTTTACAGGCTTGGAACAAGATTGACAGTTTTGGCGGCAAAGGATCATTCAAGGCATGGCTGTGCCGCATTGCATATACAGAATTTTTGCAAAATTATCGCAAGCAAAAATCTATTGCCAAAGCCATGCAGAAATTTAAGGATCACAGTGAAATTATCGCCGGACAAAGCCAGAATTGGGACAGTGGTGAGGCAATAGACCTTGATCGGGCTTTGGACAAGTTATCGGATATTGAGCGCAGCATGATAGTTCTTACTTATTCTACCGGCTTGACCAATGAGGAAGTCGCACAGGTTAGCGGGATGCCTTTGGGTACGGTAAAATCCCACATTAAGCGCGGTAAGGAAAAAATGCGGCAAATGTTGATGGATGCACAAGAGGTGATAGAATAATGACCATGGAAGATGATTTTGATGCTAAATTAGCAGTAGCATTTGCCCGTGCCGATGGGCAGGTTTCTGCATCACAGGAATTTGTCAAGCAATTGCTGCGTCATTTGGGCAGAGCTGATCGCCAGCGTTGGATATTACTGGGTTTTGCCGCCTCTGCCGGGGCCTTGATTGCTGGCAGTCAATTGCAACAAATAGCTAATGAATTTGTCACCGGAAGTGAAGTGCTGGAACAAATTCTCACAGGTTTGTCGCCGCAAACCATAATTAGTATGGCTTTGGCAGTGATTATGGTTATGTTTGGGCTGGTTCTTCCGGCAACAAACAGATAAACAGGCGTAATCCGGGTTGCGGCAAAATGCCAAGAAAGGTAATGTCCGCCGCCAGTCCTTGAGGTTCTGATCTTTGGGGTCAGAATTTTTTCCAATTGTATCGGGTTGAATATAAGTGTCAGACGTTTTTAATGAAGTAGACGAAGAACTTCGTCGCGAGCAGGCCAATCGTTTATTCAAGCGATTTTTGCCATATATCATAGCTCTTATAGTTGTGATTGTTGGCGGTGTTTCAACCATGCAAGGCTGGACATGGTGGCAGGAAAAGCAACGATCCGAAGCCGCAGACACCTATGCCAGAGCCGCAAAGCTGCTTGAGCAGAAAGATTTTGCGGCAGCAGCAGCAGCGTTTACGGATTTTGCACAAACCGGCCCGTCTGGCTATGCGGCACTGTCTAAAGTGCAAGCAGCCATAGCCACCATGAATATGGGACGCAAGGCAGAAGCAGCCAAACTGTTTACCGAAGCTGCAAGCGCATTTGATGATCCGCTGTTTTCCGATCTGGCTATGCTAAAGGCGGTAATGGTTGTTTCAGATGAGATAAGCTTGGCCGATATGGACGCAAAACTTGGGCCATTGATGGAGCCGGGGCGGCCATTTCGCGCTCTGGCCCGCGAATTAATGGCCAGCAAGGCGATGGATGAAGGTGATTTTACTCGTGCCCGGCAGGAGTATTCGGTTTTATCCATGGCGTTTGATGCTCCATCTGGCACCCGGCAGCGGGCACAGATGGCATTGTCCTTGTTGGGGCCGGCGCCAGAAGAAGCTTTGCTTGAATCTGTATCCAAACTTGCTGAACCTGCTGTGGAGAATACGGGGCAGGAGGGCGATGTGGCTACAGATGAATTGCCGGA
>JALSYJ010000226.1 GCA_027071965.1 Robiginitomaculum sp.
GTGTGCTTTGTACCGGCCAGTTTTGCAAGGCTGCTGCCAGATATGGCTGGTTGGAATTTCTAATCTGTCCCGGCTGTAAGGACACGCTGGCATCATCAACCAATTCAGCACCGGTACTGATCAGGCTGATTTTTGGTTTTGCCAAGACATCAGCCTGTAAAATACCCAAAGCCGCCAGCATCATGATATGTTCCGCACCAATAAACTGACCGGCAGCAAATACTGCATCGCCCTTGCATACATCCTGACCGGCGCGGCGTATATTTTGATCTGCCACAACCGGCCCCTGCAATGTGATATGGGCGGGAAGCCCATCAGACCCTAGCTTAATTTGCACATTTTCCACCGGAATCACTGTTTCACAATCTGCAGGAACTGGCGCGCCGGTCATGATCTGAACGGCGCCCTCGCCCACTTTCAGATGCGATACATCACCAGCGCCGATATTACCCATAACCGGCAGGCAAAGTTGTCCGCTGCCGGCATTAGCCTTCATGGCAAAGCCATCCATTGCAGAATTATCAAAGCCTGGCAGGTTAGCGGCAGAGACTATTGTTCTGGCCAATACCCGCCCGGATAAATCCTCCACAGCACATACTTCGCTGCTCAATTGAAAGTCTGCAACAGCCTGTTTAATTAGCTGCAGGCTCTTTTGATAAGAGATCATTTTGCGCCTCCACCCAAATGGGACTTGCCACTGGCAAGGCGAACAGCATGGCCAATAAAGGGAGACAAAATCTGCAAGCACTCGCCAATGGCTTTGGGGGAGCCCGGCAGGGATATAACCAGGGTTTTATTGCACACTCCGGCGATGGATCGGCTAAGCCAGGCAGTTGAGATAGTTCTTGCGCTGGCACTGCGTAGCACTTCGCCAAATCCGGGTGCCGGTTTTTCAATTATCGCAGATATGGCCTCAGGTGTAACATCGCGCTCAGTCAGCCCGGTACCGCCCGTAGTCATGATGAGTTCCACCGTGTCCCCTGCACACAATTTTTCCAAAACCTCTTGCAGCATGTCCTGATCATCGGCCAGCACATCCCTCATAACCACACTGGCACCCATTTCCTGTAATGCTTCGCTCAAGGCCGGGCCTGACAAATCCCTGTAAGTTCCATCAGATGCCCTATCAGATAGGGTAATTACTGCGCAGTTTACATCCCTTAGCGGCTTTGCCGCCGGAACTTTGGCAAATTCAGACGCCTCTTCGGGTAAACCCTCGGGGCGAACCCATCGGCCCTTTTTGCCACCCTCTTTTAGCAGCAGGGAAACATCTGAAATAGTTAATGCAGGCTCCACCGGCTTGGTTAGGTCATAAAGGGTAAGCAGGCTGGCATTTACTGCAGCCAAAGCCTCCATCTCAACTCCGGTCTTGTCAAAACAGGCCACCATCGCATAAACCGCCACCGAATGGGTTTCAGGCTCCAGCACCAGCCGGATTGCAATATGCTCCAATGGCAAGGGATGACAAAGCGGAATTAGATCGGCGGTTTTTTTGGCACCATTGATACCAGCGATTTCCGCAATTTTTAACACATCACCCTTGGGCAGTGTTCCGGCGGCGATATGTGCAAATGCGTGTTCTTTTACAAAAATCCGCCCCATGGCCAGCGCCCGGCGTTTGCTGGCTGTTTTAGCGCCGACATCGGCCATGTGAAAGGCAGAGCTTCCAAACAATGTACTCAACTTATCCTCCAATATCAGCAAGTTTTTGTGTACTGCCGCTAAAGCCTTCGTGCAAAAAGTGCGAAACCTTTTTGTAACCCAGACTTTGACGTACAAATGCCTGCAAAGCGGGTATTTGGGAATCACATTGCAATAAATGACGCATTGATATCCCGTTCTCCGAGAACAGACACAAATGCAAATTACCACGCGCTGATACCCGCAAACGATTACAACTGGTGCAAAAATCCTTTGAGTATGGGGCAATCAGGCCAATACGTCCGGTAAATTCTCCATGCACATATTCCTGTGCAGGCCCGGCGCCGACTTCACGGCTTTTTTGCACCCAGCCCAAAGCCCGCAATTGATCGGAAACTTTGCTGGCCGCAAGGTGATAACGCTTAAAATATTCAGCATTATCACCAGTGCGCATCAATTCAATAAAGCGGACGCTTATCGGACGGTTTTTGATAAAATCAAGAAACAAACCTAAATCCTGATCGTTTATCCCTTTAAGCAGAACCGCATTGACTTTAACCGACTTGTATCCTGCTGCCAGACACGCCTCGACACCATTCATTACTTCGGCCAGGCGATTATGGCCGGTTAACTGGTGAAAGGTGCTGGCATCAAGACTGTCAATGGAAATATTGATTGCATCCAGACCAGCATCACGCCAGATTTGAGCCTTTTGCTCCAGCTTGTATCCATTGGTGGTGGTGGCCAGAGTTTTTACTCCATTTACCGACTTTAACACTTGAATGATTTTTAGAAAATCCCGGCGCAAACTCGGCTCGCCACCTGTTATGCGAATTTTCCACATGCCAAGGGCTGCAAAAGCTGTGGCAAGGCGACGAATTTCGTCAAGACTTAAAAACCCAGGCCCGGGTTTTTTGACAAAGCCATCAGGAAGGCAATAGGAACAGGAAAAATTGCAAACGTCTGTCACCGACAAACGCAAATAACTAA
>JALSYJ010000227.1 GCA_027071965.1 Robiginitomaculum sp.
GAAGCCAGAACGATATGTAAAACCAAAAAACCCTGATTTCCCAGCAGCATTTGCCGGCAGCCCATTCAAATTGCCAGATACCCGCTCACCACTGGCTCCGGTGAACAAATACAAATAAGTGCTGTTGGCAGCACTGCGCTCTACCACGCCACGGTTCACACCGTTAATTCCACTAACCCGGTATAAGGAACTAAGGGCGTTAATTTCCTGGGTCAGAAGAATATCGGCCTGCCGCGAAAGGGCGCCTGCTGTGGACTGGTAAACAAACAACAGCAAAATAAAAGTCGACAAGGAAAACAAGAACGCAACGAATAACGTAATGCGAAAGGTTGTGGTTCGTAAAAATGCAGGTAATGGCTTCATGCCTGCAGACGATAACCCGCCCCGCGCACTGTGTGAAGGAGCGGAGTTGAAAACTCCTTATCTATTTTTGCACGCAATCTGGAAACATGAACGTCAATGACATTGGTTTGCGGGTCAAAATGGTAATCCCATACCTTTTCCAGCAGCATGGTTCTGGTAACCACCTGCCCGGCATGCTTCATCAAATATTCCAGCAGCCGGAATTCTCTGGGCTGCAGCAAAATATTTACACCAGCGCGGCGAACAGTTCTGCTTAGCAGATCCATTTCCAGATCCCCAACCTTCAGGCGGGTTTGCACTGCATCGGGATCGCGACGACGAGCCAGCGCCTCGACCCGGGCCTGCAGTTCAGCAAATGCGTACGGCTTGGTCAGGTAATCATCGCCTCCGGCCTGCAGGCCCTCAACCCGGTGATCCACATCACCAAGGGCAGATAAAACCAGAACCGGAGTAGTTACGCCGTCTGATCGCAAAGTTGAAATAACCGATAAGCCATCAAGCAGGGGTAGCATTCGATCTACAATCAACACGTCATATTCTGCAATACGGGCCATTTCCAGACCGGACTCGCCATCACTGGCGTGATCTACATTATGTCCTGCCTCGCTTAGGCCCTTTTGGATATAACCTGCTGCGACAATGTCATCTTCGATAATTAGTAAACGCATGAACGCTACCTTTTTTCAAAACCTGATGGTTGTAAAACCTGTTAATCCATATCATCCAGGCGAAGCGCAGTATAACTCTGCCCGCGGGGGTTGCGAACCAAAAGACGTACAGCTTTTTGCTTCTTCTTACGAGCTTTCTCAATGGCCTTCGTAAAATCCTCCGGGGAAAAAACGTCCGTATTATTTGCTGAAAGAATTGCATATCCGCTACGAATGCCCTTGCGAGCTGCCTTGCTGTCAGGCTTAACCCTTACAATTCTTACGCCTCTTTTATCAGAAATACCAAGCGCATCACGGCCCTCTTCATCAAGCGGTGCCAGCACCATTCCAAACTCATCAGCTTTATCACGAGCTGTCTCCACACCTGAGGCAGACAATTTTGCTTCATCACGCTTGCCGATTTTCACCCGCAAGGTCTTTTGCATGCCATTTCGTAAAATGGTGAACTTAGCCTTGTGACCCACAAATAAATCGCCCACCCTTCTGGTAAGGTCCCGTTGATCTTCAATATCGGTACCATCCAGCTTTAAGATAATATCGCCATCCTTAAAGCCCGCGTCTGCCGCCGGGCTGTCCTCAACCACATCAGCAACCAACGCCCCAGAAGGTCGTTCCAGACCCTGGCTTGCCGCCATATCTTCATCAACCCTTTGCACTGAAACTCCAAGCCAGCCTCTGGTCACTTCGCCCTTTTCAATAAGTTCGGTGGTGATTTTTGATGCCAGTTTTGCAGGAATCGCAAACCCAATTCCAATATTGCCCCCTGAAGGTGAAAGGATTTGCGAATTAACACCAACAACATTCCCATAAAGATCAAAGGTCGGCCCACCAGAATTTCCCTGATTGATCGAAGCATCAAGCTGAATAAAATTATAAGCACTATTACCAATTTCACGGCCGGTTGCCGAAACAATCCCGGCTGTTGCTGTTCCGCCCAATCCAAATGGGTTACCAACAGCAACCACCCAATCGCCCACTCTTACCTTGACATCATCAGCGAACTTCACATGAGGGAATTTTTCATCGCTCTCGATTTTTAGTACTGCCAGATCTGTTCTTTGATCAGATCCAATCAGTTTTGCATCAAACTCTCTTGAGTCTTGAAAGCGAACTTTTATCTCTGTCGCATTATTTACCACATGATGGTTTGTTACCACATAGCCATCAGTTGAAATTAAAAAACCCGAACCCAGACCACGGCCTTCACGCATACGTGGGCCATCTGGCTGACCTAATCCTGGCATTTGACGCTCCAGCCACTCACGCAGCCCATCAGGTAATTCATCAAGATTACCCATAGATTGCGCAGGCAATGGTTTTTTGATTGTCACATTTATCGAAACAACCGCCGGGCTTACCTGTTCAACCAAGTCAGCAAACGAGACCGGCGTGCCCGGCTGCAGAATACCTGCCAGCGGCTTTTCATTGGCTATAGCAGCAGATGGCATGTAGGCCACTATGCCGGTGAACGCCAATGCTGTCAGGCTAACAATAGTAATTTTTCTTAGTTGAGTGGGAAATGTCACTTTTTGATACTCCAGGATTTAACGCAAACGCATTATAAGTCAGTTTGTGAGGTTAAGGCTTAATATGGGGATAGAAATATATCTGTAATCCTTCCAATTCATTACAAATTAGTAATATTTCAGAAAAGACAATTTGGCAGGAATTTTGAAATGTTTTAAGCTACCGCAGAAGCTGACGCGGCGGCACCTCTGCGACTAAGCACATTTGCAGTATCATCACCTTGATAAGCACGTGTTACGCTAACCAATACTGAAAAATGTGTTTGCAATATTTGTGGATCGGCTTCTCCAGGATCAGCCAACATGCTGATCAAATTGGTCTCCTGCTCTCTTAGTCTCTCTTCAAGCTCTTCAGCAACCTTGTCGCGCCCGGAAGAAAAGCCTAACCTCGATGCATGGGCGAACATCATTTTCAGGAAGTGTGCGTTCAAAACCGCAGCCGTTATCATATGATCATATATCTCTACCCCCAAGTCAGGCCCTGTAAGGCCTCCACCCAAAAAGGACTTGGTTCGCGTGCGCGGCATGGCCTTGCTTATTTCCCCCCAAGACTCCTTTGCCCTGCGGTTCCAAAACTGCACAGCACGACTTGAGATACTGTATAATCTGGTGCCCCAACTGCTGTCTCTACTGATCTCAAATTCCTCAATTGACCCTGCAATTATATTGCCAAATCGCTCCATCCCCCGTTTGATATCTTCAATCTGTTCAATATTTTCAACCGGTAGCCTTGCCTGCTCCAGCAGATACTCTGCTTCATCCAGCAGCACTTCTACGATGATATTCATGTCGGTATTTACAATAACAACATCAGAACTTTGGCGTGACAGCCTTTGGATGGCGCGAAGAATTTGCTGCGGATAGCGCAATCGTTTTTTGAGCAGAAATAAAAGAAAAGGCGTAATATCCGCATCGTTTTCCACCAGCAATTCGTTCATATCGCGAAGCGGCAACAGAATTTGGTCATCCAGATCACGGGTTTGCTCGGGCCAGCCACAAACCATTTCCCCTATTTCCGGAGCAAATGACAACAAGGTGAAAATAAGTGGAAGTTTTTTTGCCTCATCTTCGCCAACTTTAGACTGGAAATGTTGAGCAAGCTGACCTTCATTCCATAGACGACGCAATTCTACAGACATTTGTTTTTTAATATTACTGGCAACAGAGACATCATGTTTCCAGTTACTATCGGCATCCTGCGGATTATTCTTTGCATAAAACCACCAAACCTCCCGGAGCAAATCATAAGACACCTGATCTGCCCGGTAGCAATTAGAGGTAGCCAGTTCTGTAATAGGGAAAAACAGCACATCTAAATCTGACTGGCTAATGAAATCTGGCAATAACTCCAGCAACTCATCATATGGCAACGAAATATCACCTGAATCTCTGGCGCCGGAAAAAGCCTCGCCAAGCCGTTGTACGGCATCAGTTGGCAGTGATTTAAAGACAGACTTTAATTTATTCTTTTTGTCCAAATGAATAGACATATCACACACCTAGCAGAAACTGTTACCGCAGTATCCGGTGCAAAGCCTTAATTCTTCTTTATGATGACTTATTTTGTGCAGCTGCAGGAAGCTCCAGCCTTGCCAGCAAGCCTCCCAATTTACTTGTCTGCAATGAAAAAGTGCCGCCATAGGCATGAGCAAGATCTGAGACGATTGACAGGCCCAGCCCTGAGCCCGGCTTGGCCTCATCAAGTTTTTCACCTCTTTTAATTACTGTTTTTTGCTGATCCGGTGTTAAGCCGACACCGTCGTCCTCAATAGTAATCACCAGATTGTTTTCAGAGGTTGACCAGGCTGTTAATATGACCTCGCTATTGGCCCACTTGCAAGCGTTCTCAAGAAGATTTCCCAGCAATTCATCAAGATCCTGCTTTTCTCCTCTGAACATAAGCCCGTCTTCGACTGTTTGATGAATTTTTATATTTGTTTCACGAAATAAACGCTTCATGGTACGGCATAGGTCACTTGCACTTACCTCTACAGGTGTTACCGCACCAAGGGCATGAGCGCGCGCCGCAGCGCTGGCCCGGCGCAAATGATGATCCACTTGCCGCGCCATACTTGATGCCTGACGATGCACCAGTTTGGAAAAGTCCGTGTCATTAGACTGGGATTCATTAATAAGAACCGAAATAGGGGTCTTTAGGGCATGGGCCAGATTGCCAACATGTGTTCTTGCCCTAGCTACAATTTCCTTATTGTGATGCAGTAGCGTATTTAATTCACTTGCCAATGGCGCCAGTTCTTTTGGATAGACTTTTTCAATGTTCTCTTGTCGTCCTGCGCGAATATCAGAAATTTCCTGTTCCATTTTGAAAAGTGGCCTAAGCCCATACTGAACCTGAAAAAATATGCCCAGCAACAAGCCAATGCCAAACATTCCAAGCACACCGGTTACTGCAATGCGAAAACGGGATATTTCCTGATCGCCGGGACGACGGTCGGCCGCAGCCGTGACGATTAAAACTGTTTCCTGATCTGGTAATTGAAAAGCCTTTGTCAATGAGCGAAGTGGCTCTCCCAAAGGCCCGGATAGTGACTGTTTTATTCCTAACCCACGATTTTTATTGGCTTCATCCAATACTTGCGGGCTTATAGCCAGTTCGGCATCAAAAAGTGAACCTGACCGCAAAACAATCTCTGTATCATCTGCATTTAATTTGGACACCTGCCAATAATAACCCGAAAAAGCACGTTCAAATCTGGGGTCTCCGGGAGGCCTTGAAAGAAAGACTCCCCCTTCTTCGTCAGTTTCCGCATAGACAGCCAATGAATCTACAATAGCGCCAAAGCGATCATCATCAACACGGTGTACGGCTTCACGATATTGGGTGGTAAAAATCAACGCCGCCGCGATCAGCAAAACCGCGCTCCACAACCCGGCTCCAAGGGTCAGGCGATTGGCAATCGAGAAGGTATTGTTCACTGATTTGGCGCTGAAGGGTCGCAAAGGCGATAGCCCAACCCTCGAACCGTAGTAATGCGATCCGTGCCAATTTTTTTACGCAATCGCCCGATAAACACTTCGATAGTATTTGAGTCCCTGTCAAAATCCTGATCATATATGTGCTCAGTCAACTCAGATCTGGAGATAACCCGATCTGCATGATGAGACAGATAGCTCAAAATACGAAACTCATGAGAAGTCAGTTTCAAGGGATTGCCATTGATAAAGGCTCTGGCGCCTTTGGTATCAATACACAGATCACCGATTTCAATAGTTGACGTTACATGCCCGGCTGCACGCCTGACCAAAGCCCGCAATCGCGCCAACAATTCCTCGGTATGAAACGGTTTGGTCAAATAATCGTCCGCACCAGCATCAAACCCGGCAACCTTTTCGCTCCATCTGTCACGAGCCGTCAAAATTAGCACCGGAAAGACTTTTCCAGCCCGTCTCCAGCGCTCCAACACGGTTACTCCGTCAATTTCCGGCAGACCCAGGTCCAGAACTACAGCATCATAAGGCTCTGTTTCTCCCAGAAACAAGCCTTCCTCTCCATCAAACGCCTTATCTATTACGTATCCGGCATCTTGCAGCGAAGACACCAATTGCCGGTTCAGATCCGGATCATCCTCTACAACAAGAATACGCATGTCAGTTTCCTCGTGTTCCCAGAATTCTGCCGGTTTTTGCATCCACCGTTACTTCGACTACCCGCCCATCAGTACTTAACATTTTTACCTTATATCGCGCGCCACGACGGCCATGCGAGATCAAATGGGCGTCTGCCGCTCTTAATCTTGGGTATCTTTTTTGTACAATTCGCATAACTTCACTGGCCCCAAGCACATGCCCGGACTTTCTGGCGTCTCTGGCCTCATCTGCTGTAAGGGAATGCTTGAACGGAGAACCAGCTACAGCACTGCCGCCAATTACGACAGGCATCGCAAAAAGCACCAGAACAAAAATATGTACAACTTTCTTCATGTTGCCACCATGCACTCCCCTGCCTGAACCAATAGTGAATAACTTTACTAAGAATAGAAAGTGCTTCTTGGATCCTGAGTTGATAATGTTTTATCTGATTTTAGGATCTTTACCAAGTTTTTGTCTGGTGGTGAGGATAGCATAATCAAGGTACGTGCCAACAAATCCCCACGTCTTCCATTAGGCCCAACACCACCTTTACCTTTAATGCGAAAAACTTTTCCAGACGATGTATTAGCCGGAATAGACAGGCTTACCGAGCCATCGGGTGTAGGTACTTTTACCTTGGCTCCTAGCACAGCCTCTTTTAAGGTAATTGGAACATCCATTCTTAAATTTGCCCCGTCCTCTATATAAAACTTGTGAGGAGCAACCCTGATCTCAACAATTGCATCACCTGGTGGCCCGCCACCAATGCCGGGGCTGCCTTGTGCTTTTAATCGCAGAGACTTGCCAGATTTAACTCCGGCAGGGATTTGTATCTTGATCTGTTTACCACCGGCAACCCGAACATGTTTGGTGCCACCTTTAATGGATTCAACCAAATCCACATTTAGCGTATAATGCAAGTCCTCACCACGCCGTGCAAATGACCCGCGTCCACGCATGCCTGCCTGCCTGCCAAAAAGCTCGGACAGAATATCAGCTATATCCTCATGCCCGCCCGGAGCAAAACCACCTGGAAAGCCTCCAGAACGAGCGCCTGAATTGGCATATGCACCGGTAGGACTGCCATCGGCATCTATCTCACCACGATCAAATTTAGCCCTCTCTTCTTCATTATTGAGTAGCGCAAAAGCGGCACTGGCGTTTTTGAATTTCTCTTCTGCTTTCTTGTCATTTGGGCGAATATCAGGATGCAGTTGTTTTGCCAGCTTGCGATATGCTTTTCTTATATCGGCCTGACTGGCTGATTTTGGAACACCTAAAACCTTGTAAGGATCATTAGCCATAACAGTTCCTCCTGACTGCTATGTATGCTGTTACTGCGATAAAAAAAAGACTATAAATAGAGCAATTTTCGATTAGCAGGGCCAATACCGGCTTCTGCTGAAATCTGGGCTACCGATATGTCCAGTTGTGGAGGCACTCCATTTGGGAATATTTGCTCAAGCTCCGGTGCAGATAAAGTGCGCAATGGCTTGGAAACAAGTTCCGATAAAACCGGAACCTCATTTATAAATAACTTAAATGAATATTCCTCAGAGCTCTCAGCTAACGGCACATCAGGGCTAAACCAGTTATCACCGCCAATACGGGTTCTGCGGATCCATGATATAGTAATATCACCGGCATTTTCCTTTGCTTTTAGATGAACAGGCATTCTGGGAAGCCTGCTTTCATCTGTAAAAACGGCGCTGAAGACCTCCTGCTCATTTGCATTTGATGCTCCGCCTGTAAAACCGGCACGCCAGTTTAATTCAACGCCAAGCTCATACTCGCTGATTGGCAGGTGCACACTTGACCCATCAAACAGCACCACTTGTGCTCCTGGATCAATTGGCTCTTTTAGCGTCTGTTCGGTTCCTGATTGGCCACGAAGTAAATCTCGCAAAATCCATGAACCATCAGCCTGCAGCTCAACGTTTTGAAACTGCATAATTTCCCAAACTCCATTTGCATGCGCCACAGCAATTGAATTGGCACCAGCCAGCATTTCCAGATGCTGAACCGACAATAAATTCACCTGCGGAAGGTTGATATGTAATTGTGCCGCACGGTCCATCCGGCCAAAGAAATTACCATCAGAAATAAATTCAACAACAGAACCAATTTGTGAAGGGCGATCCAGTTGCGCCCGCGACCTTTGTTCGTACCCTGACTTGATCTGTAACTCGCCATACCAAGGCTCACCAAAGGCTGCTATTCGTGGGCCTAACCGTTCGGCTTCTCCAGGCAATAAGGGAATATCCAAAAACACAAGTTGCGGACGAGAGGGCTGATCCAGACTGTTACCAGTAGATTCTCCCGGATTTGCCCCACTAACAAGGGGCCTTGCAGCCATATTGGCTGCCGTCAAAAGAAGCTCCCGGCGATTTTGTTCCTCAATTTGATTGATCTGCCAGTTCCCGGCAATAAATTGCGGGTCAAAAGCAATGACATCGCCTACTTCCAGCCGCAAACTTGATGGTGGAAGACTTAATCTTAGCTGCTTTGCACCATGCCTTGCGCGCGCCAATATCCCATTGCTTAACACCCGCATCGAAACCTGATCGCTTACGAGCGGCATGGAAAATGCGATTATTTTTTCCTTGCTATCGCTTTGTATTCTAACAAGTGTTTCTGCGGGCTGGTAATCATTTTCATCATTTGCAAACCTGACCTTTACCCCAGTGGCCAATTTTTCAGCATCTTCCAACAGTTTTTGTGCTAAAAACTCTCCATCAAGTGCAGCCAGATCCTGTGCTCCCAGACCGGTCTCTATGACGAAATTGTTGCTCGCCATGAAATTCAATGCTCCAAAGCTCTCAACAACATCAAAGCCAAATACATCAGCCAGAGGCCTTAGCCCTTGTCGTAATGTGATATTTCCTCGCACCACAAAACCCGTAACAACACCCTCTATTGAGTTAACGGAAAAGTCTGTAAGCCCTGCTTCTTCGCACAAATCGGTAATAATCGAAGATAAAGAAGAAAAACCGATACGGCCATTTAGCCAGTGTCCAAGCTTCCAGTTTTCTCCATCCACCCAAATATCTGATCTGGATGGAAAATCAGGAAACGGTCTTGCGTCCCAGGTCCAGAACATAATATCCGCCGGATCCACCATTGGCCCGGCATAAACCGAAGATACCGGGTTGCCCGGCACCCCGACCTGCCATTGCTCCAGAATAGCCTCGCAGTATTTTCGCTGAATCAAATCGTCACGCTGTCCATCAGAAAAATACGGCAGAAAACTCTCAGAACTCTTGGGATCGTAAAATACATTAGGTTGATTAGATCCCATATCCACAGCCGGACACCCGGTCTCGGTAAACCAGATCGGCTTGCTCATCGGCACCCAATCCGTTGGAATTGCAGCCTCTATCCCGCCTGGGCGATCAAAATGGTCTTGCGACCACCAGCTCTCCAGATCCTTATAGCGAAAAACCCATTCCTTATTATAAGCCCCGTCTGTAATAGGAGTTCTGATCTGCTCATCACGATCCGACGCAGAAGCATAATACCAGTCATAGCCTTCACCACCCTTGATATTATTTTGCAGATAGGTGCGGTCATAAATTGTATCAGCCACATCCATATCAAGATGGTTTTCACCATCACGCCAATCAGAAAGCGGTACGTACCAGTCAATTCCGACAAAATCCACGGCCGGATCTGCCCAGAATTTATCCAGATGAAAATAGACATCTTCTGATCCGTCTTTTGGATGATGACCAAAATACTCTGACCAATCTGCAGCGTAGGAAATTTTCGTTTGCGGCAAAATTGAGCGAACATCCGCAGCCAGCTCAGCTAATTTACTCACCACAGGATACGTGTCTTGTGAGGAGCGCAGCCTCGTTAGTCCCGGCAGTTCAGAACCAACCAGAAAAGCATCTACACCACCTGCAAGCTGGCACAGATGGGCATAATGTAAAATCATTCGGCGAAATGACCATTCAGCAGGGCCGGAATAATTAACAGTTTGCGCCCCAGCAGCAAAATCAGCTATGCCTGCATTTCCAAAAAAACTATCAACTTGGCCTTGCACCGCAATTGACTT
>JALSYJ010000228.1 GCA_027071965.1 Robiginitomaculum sp.
AAGCCGGTTTGAAATTTGGTTATGCCAAGGTCGATGGTTCATTTGAAGCGGCAATTGTTGGTCGCAACATTACCGATCAGAAAAACCTTAAAGGCGGTATCGACTTTAACAATCTGACCGGCATTACAAATGAGCCCAGCTTTTACGGCGTTACCCTGACAGTTCGGCACTAGAGCATTTTCAGCAAAAGTGGGAAGGTCTTTGTTTGTCCTACCGCTTCGCTAGTTGAGGACTCTTTTAATGTCCTATCGCCTAGCGGCTACTTGAGGACTCTTTTAATGTCCTATCGCCTAGCGGCTACTTGAGGACTCTTTTAATGTCCTATCGCCTAGCGGCTACTTGAGGACGGGTATCTGTTCTACCATTTTCGTCACACCGGGCTTGATCCGGTGTGACGGCTGGGGGTGAGGGTCACTATTCAGGGTCAGTGCATTTTTTGGCTATCCCTTGGGTGATACTTGAGAGACACTGTAATCATACCAAAACAGCACTTGTTGGTAATAGAGTGACCCTTAAATGACCCTAAGAAGTACTGACTGACCCTTGGACTGCGGGGATAAGTGTAAAAGGCGCCCGCCAACCTTAAAACCTGTTATAATGTAAGGGTTAGGATCAAAACCCCGACAAAAACGCTCTTTGACAGGTAAATATTTCTCTCAAACCCCAATAATATTAAGGGTTTTGCCGCTTCGCATAGCTCGTAAGCAAATGGACAATCCTGGAATGCCCTTGCCCTGCCTATGGCTCTTATCCCGTGGGGAAATGAGGATAAGCGTTTTTGCAAGACGCATTTACGATGACTTCATGATCTGTAGACAATGAAAAAACCAGCTAATGCTGAATGGTACCGCCTCTTGGTCTCGAACCAAGGACCTCCGGTTCCACAAACCGGCGCTCTAACCAACTGAGCTAAGGCGGCCAACCTTTCATTGCGGCGCGAAACCTAATGCCATGAGACAAATCAAACAAGCCCAAAATCATCTATAATCGGGAATTCTGATACTAACATGCTCTTGCGTCATATCAGAAGTGTTCTATGATGCACGAGGCGGTGGGGGATCGATAGGAATAGACAAGCCATGCGCACCCTGAAACTTTGTTCTGCTTTGCTTGCAATATGGATGTTTGCTGGAGTGGCGTTTGCGCAAGGCACGATTCGCGACGCAGAAATCGAAGGCGTCATGCGGCAATATTCCAATCCTATCTTTCAAGCCGCAGGTCTTGTTCCTGAGAATGTAAGCATTTATATCATCGCCGATCCCACTATGAACGCCTTTGTAACCCGTGGGCAAAATATGTTCCTGCACACCGGGATTATATTGCAGGCCGACTCGCCAAATGAACTTAAAGGCGTAATCGCACATGAAACCGGACATATGTCAGGTGGTCATTTAGCCCGGCAATCTGATGCCATGAAGAAAGCCTCGCGCCCAATGTTGCTGACTATGGGGCTGGGGGTGCTGGCCATTGCCGCCGGAGAACCACAGGCTGGAGCCGCCCTGCTCTCCAGCGCCCGGCAGTTTGGCGCTCTTACCTTTTTTACGCATTCCAGAATTCAGGAGGCTTCTTCAGATCAGGCGGCAGCCACATTTCTAGAAGCCACAGGTCAATCAGGAATAGGTCTGCTTAAGTTTTATGAACGATTTAGCTTTCAGGAAATAATGAGTGGCGCCAAGCGCTACCCATATTTCAGAACCCACCCATTATCATCGGCCAGGATCGATTCACTGGCCAGTAAAATTTACGCGTCCGAATATGCCAACAAAAAAGACAGTGATGCAGAAATTCTTGAATTGGAAATGCTAAAGGCCAAAATACGGGGCTTTTTAACCTCCTCACAACAGGTGTTCTCACGCTATCCTGATAGTGATCAGAGCCTGCCGGCAAAATACGCCAGAGCCATTGCCCATTATCAAAGTGCATCAACCAAGCTGGCTTTGGAAAAAATAGGAGAGCTGATCGAAATTCAGCCGGACAATCCATATTTTAACGAGCTGTATGGTCAGGTGTTATTCGAATCCGGGCAGGCAATAGAAGCAGTATCATATCACAAAAAAGCCGTGGAGCTGGCACCCGATGAGCCATTATTGCAACTCAACCTTGCGCAGGCACTGGTGGCAACAAGCAAAGACAGTGACGCAAAACAGGCAAAACAATATCTGGACTTTGTATTAAAACGAGAGCCGGGAAACTCATTTGCATGGTACCAGATGTCATTGCTACATGAGAGAGCCGGAGAACTGGGTTTGGCAAAACTGGCCACCGCTGAACAGGCTTATGCAATGCATGATTATGGAAGGGCCAGAGGATTTGCCATGCGGGCCAGAGAGGATCTAACGCCAAATACTCCGCAATGGCGCCGGGCTAATGACATATTGCTGGTGATTGCTGCCGATCCGCAAATTCAGGAATTTTTACGAAAATCGCGAAAAGGCTCCCCCGGACACTAAACCTGATAGTCAGGAAAATTTGCACTCACGAATTCGTGAGAATCAAAAATTGTTTGCAGCCATGTTTTTGATGTAAACAGCAACCTAAAATCATTGATTCGACTTCAAGACAAGGACACGTCTATGAACAACTCAGCTTTTGTTACTGCTT
>JALSYJ010000229.1 GCA_027071965.1 Robiginitomaculum sp.
CGGCCTAAACCGTTTGCTGTGGCTGGCGATAGGTGTGGGCTTGTTTGTGGTTGGCTTTTCCCTGTTCAAGCGCGGTATGGCAAGTTCAAACAGCAAGCATCACCGTGAAGATGATGAGGAAGTTGCGGCTGCAAGCCATATTCAGCCAATAACGCCAGATAATGGCTTTGGCGCCAGGTTTTGGGCTTTGCAAAGGCGGTTCAGGTATGAGTATTTTACCACCATCCGTAGTATTCCATTTGTGATCTTAACCCTTTTGGCCTTGGCGCTATTTGCATTTTCTGTTTATGTGCAAATGGTTTTTAATCCTAACCCTGCTTTGCCAACCAGTGCGCTTATTTCGCAGACAATTGCCGGATCACTGATTGTTCCACTGCTTATTATTATGGTGTTTTTTGGTGGTGAAATTACCTGGCGTGACAAGACCGCTCATATTGCAGAAATTATTGATGCCAGTGCCGTAAGAAATGGCTCACTTTTGGCTGGAAAATGGCTGGCATTATTTATGGTGATTGCCACCTTGCTGGCAGCGGCTGTAATTACGGGCATAATTGCCCAAATCATACTAGGCGATATTCCAGTAAATCTTGCCACTTATCTTAGCCTGTTTTTTGTTAATCTGGGGCCGAGGCTGTTACTGTTTTGTGCTCTGGTGCTGTTTGTTCAGAATTTCATGCCCAATCGCGTAGTTGGCATGCTGGCTTCCGGGGCATTGGTAATTTTCTTTTTCATTGGCATCAACTTCATGCCTTTTGTGCATCCTTTGATGGAGTATGGATCATTAAGCGCTGGTATCTGGTCCGAGATGAACGGGTTTTCCTCTTTGATCAGCTATGGCTGGTTTAGTTTGTATTGGGGATCGCTGGCCGGATTGTTCGTGGTAATAAGTATCTGGCTGTGGCGGCGAGGTACCGAGGCTGGTTTGTGGAGCCGCTTACAGGTTTTGAACAAGCGTATCACGCCGGTTTCAGCAGTTATGGCCGCTATTTTCGTGTCCGGGTTTATTGGTTCCGGCAGTTTTATTTTCACTGCCTATAATATTGAAAATAACTTCCGTACAGAAAAACAAAATGAATTACGGCAGGTGGCATGGGAAAAATTATTTGCCGATGCATGGAAGCAGCCGATACCGAAAATCCGTTCAGTGGACGTTGAGGCCGTGTTTAACCCTTCAAAACGCACTGCGGTTTTCAAGGGTGTGTACAGGCTGGAAAACACTACCAACGAACCATTGCAACAGGTCTATATCAGCAAGGTCTCTGATCGTGATGAAGACATAAGAAGGTTGGAATTAAAGGGAGCACAACAGGTTGTAGAAGGCGAAAATATCAGTGAAATAAATGATTTTGGCTATCGCGTATATCAGTTTGAAACAGCTTTGGCACCGGGCGCCTCGACAGAGCTGAACTTTGAGATATTCATTCGTGCGCCAAGTCTTGGTAACAGGCAACCAATTGAACGCAATGGAACTTTTGTGAATAATTTTGAGGTCATGCCGCAATTGGGTATCCGTGATGCGCGTATGGTTAACAAGGACAAACGCCGCAAATATGGTCTTCCGGAATATGAGAAACGCCCGGATCGCACTGATATTGCTGCCCGACAAAACAACTTTTTTGGGGGTAATGCTGATTATCTGGATTTTAAGGCCAAGGTCTGTACTGATATTGGGCAAATCCCCATTGGCACCGGCAAAATGATCCGTCAATATGAAGAGAATGGCAAAGCCTGTCGCGACTATCAGGCAATAAACCCGATTGCTAATTTCTTCTCATTTCTTTCCGCTGATTTTACCGTTGCAAGGGATGTGTGGAACAATCCTCATGGCCGGGATGTGCCATTGGCAATTTATTATCACAAACCACATAATTACAACGTGGATCTAATGTTGGGCGCAATGAAGGATTCATTGCAGACATTCACTGAATTATTTGGCCCCTATCAGTATAATCAGGTGCGGATTATGGAGTTCCCATATCGCAGATTCGCCCAGTCTTTTGCCGGCACTATTCCATTTTCCGAAAGAATTGGTTTTGTGATGGATTCTGGTGATCCAGACGATAACAAGAAGATTGATCTGGCCACCTATGTAACCATGCATGAAATTGGGCATCAATGGTTTGGGCATCAGATAATGCCTGCCAACACCAAGGGTTTTAACGTTCTTTCCGAGGGTTTGACGGAAAATGCAGCCATGACTGCCTATGAGGCCAAGCTTGGATGGCAAAAGGCGCGCAAAGTATTAGAAGCGCGTGCTATTCAGACTTATTTAACCGGTCGTGCCACTGATCGTGAGGATGAGCCGCCTTTGGCCAAGGCGGATCAGCAGGGATATCTGAATTACAATAAAGCCAGTTGGGTGTTCTGGGGCCTGAAACAGAATATGACCGAAGAAAAAATGCAAGCAGCCATTCGCAGCTTTCTGGAGGAATATGGCTCAAAGGGGCCACCTTATCCAACAACCTTGCAATTAGTGGAGCATTTGCGTGCAGCGGCCCCTGAGGACATGCAGCTTTTAATTACTGATTATTGGAATCGCATCACTTTTTGGGATTTGAAAATTGCCGATGATGTTT
>JALSYJ010000230.1:0-2282 GCA_027071965.1 Robiginitomaculum sp.
CACTATTGTGGATAACACATATTGCACTCCTTATCTGCAACAGCCTTTGGCTTTGGGGGCAGATATGGTGGTTCATTCGGCAACCAAATTTCTAAGTGGTCATGGTGATTTAATCGCCGGGCTTGCTGCTGGCAGTGCTGAAAACATGTTGCGGGTTCGTATGGAGGGCTTAAAGGATATGACAGGGGCGGTTCTTGATCCTTTAAGTGCGCACCAATTGATGCGTGGGCTAAAAACCCTGTCCATTAGAATGGATCGTCATGGCGAAACAGCTATCAAGATTGCCCGGCAGTTACAGTCGCATTTAATGGTGAAGAATGTTTGGTATCCGGGGCTGGATGGTTTTGCGCAAAATAATCTTGCTGAGCGGCAAATGCGAAATGGCGGCGGTGTAATTGCGCTGGAACTGGTCGGTGGTTTTGATCAGGCTACGCGCTTTATGGATGGGCTTTGTATGATAAAAAGAGCCGTAAGTCTTGGAGATGCCGACAGCCTGATTCAGCATCCGGCCAGCATGACCCACTCCACCTATACACCTGAAGAGCGGGCCTCTCATGATATTAGCGAAAGTCTGCTCAGATTGTCTGTTGGGCTGGAGGACGCAGATGATATCTGGAAAGACCTTGAGCAGGCTTTGGCCGGTGCAAAACAATCATTGGTTCGTGCTGCCTGATCTATTCCGTTATTGCTAATTGCTCGGTTACAATGTGCTTGATGAAGGCAGTGGCATGGGCGGCCTTTTGCGGCATGGTTTGTGAGCACACCGGCCGTCCAATTTTAAGGGAAAAATGCTTGCCCCTCTTGTTTAGTAGCTCATGAAACAGGGTAATATCACGTAATTCAGTGTTCAGGACGCAAAACAAATAATACATGACCGAATTTCGGCCAGTCATATTTACCGGAATGATCGGCGCCTGGTATTTTCTGGCCAGTGATGTGGCTGAGCTCTCCCAGGGCTCTTCCTTAAGGCCGCTAATAGATAGTTTTGCCAGAGCACCTGCAGGAAAAATCACCACGCAGCGCTCATCTTCCATGGCTTTGCGAAAGCCATCAAGAGTAGCGCGGGTTTTTTCTCTGGTTCGTTTTTCCAGCACCCATTCAACTGGCAACACAATGTCCCTGCCTTTGGGAACAACGCGCAAAGTATCAGCATTGGCCAAAAAAATCATATCGGGGCGGCGTTCACGCAATACATCAAAAACCGCTATGCCATCAGCTAGGCCTGTAGGGTGATTGCAGATTAGGACACATCTGCCGGAACGCGGTATGTTTTCAATGCCGGATGCCTCAATATTTAGGGATAGCTCTCCGGAAACATGTTCAAAGGCCTGAAACCCGGTCATGGATTTTATGGTGTCTGCGGTCTTTCTGGCTGTGGAGTATCCAAGCAGGGAATAAAGTCCAGGTCGGATCATGTCCCACAACAAAGGAAATGATCGTAACTTAACTGCGCGCTCTATTATTAACTCGTCCACAATATGCATTGGCTATCAAAACCACGGTAGCGCGTTGTTGACAAGCGCTCTGGCTATGTTCTGGCGGATTATGCTCTTGGATGTGTCCTTGATACCGTATCTAATAGCAAGGTTTCATCTACAGCAGTATAAATCTGGGTAGAGGACAAGGAGGCATGGCCGAGCAATTCCTGAATAGAGCGCAGATCTGCACCCTGGCCCAAAAGATGGGTAGCAAATGAGTGACGCAAAGCGTGCGGAGTAACGGAATTGGGCAAACCAAGCTTTAGGCGCAATTCCTGCAATAAACGCTGGGCATCTCGTGAGCCCATAGGCCCGCCGCGTATGGCACGAAATATTTTGCTGTCAAAGCCAATGGGGTGCGGACAAAGACCAATATACCTTGTTACCGCATGTTTTACGGGCTCCAATATGGGCACAAGGCGGGTTTTGCCGCCTTTGCCACATATTCGCAGAACATCCTTTAAGGGCATGTCGGAGCCAGTAAGAGACAGCGCTTCAGCAATTCGCAAGCCAGCTCCATACAATAAGAATAACAGGGCTTCATCCCTTGCGGCGATCCATGGCTGCTTGGTACGGGCAAGGCTTCCGGCTTCCTGCAAAAGTTTTTTGGCCGTTTGCTCGTTTACCGCCTTTGGCAGGCTGCGGGGCAGCTTGGGGCCATCGAGCAGCTCCAGCTCAGGACAAGTGATTTTGCGGCGCTGTTCCGCCCAGCCAAAAAACGTCCGTAATGCCGACAGGTTTCGGGCCAGGGTTCTGGAACCTGCTGGCGAGCCGGAGCAGCCATTGCGCCGTGCGGCCAAAAAG
>JALSYJ010000230.1:2292-2565 GCA_027071965.1 Robiginitomaculum sp.
ATTTAGCATTTTAGCGCTTACGAATTGTTGTTTGTGCTCACACAAAAAGGATAAAAACAAACCAATGTCCCGACGATAGGCCGCTACAGAATTTAGGGACAGTCTGCGCTCTTCCAAAATCCACAGACAAAAATCATCAAGCAATAGTGAGGCAAAATTTGTCGGCTTAGACACTTAACTTACGCCCAGCGGCTAATCGTGCGTTCAAGGGTTTTGGCAAAAAATGCAATCAAATCCGTACCCTGGCCATCGCGAAAAGCCCGGCGATCTTTG
>JALSYJ010000231.1 GCA_027071965.1 Robiginitomaculum sp.
GGAAGAAGCAGGACTATTCTGATCTGCTGGCCTTGCTGTTCACCTTGACCAAAACCATGAAAATGAAGGGCGTAATCGCTCTTGAAACCCATATTGAAAACCCGCAGGAAAGCACGATTTTTTCCGAATATCCCAGAATTCTCAAAGACCATTTTGCCACAGACTTTATCTGCGACACCTTGCGCATGATGACCATGAATCTCGAAGACCCCCATCAGGTTGAGGACGCCATGGAAAAACAATTGGAAAAGCACCATCATGAGGCGCTGGAGCCTGCTCATGCCCTGCAACACATGGCTGATGCCCTGCCTGCTCTTGGGATTGTAGCTGCGGTGCTGGGGATTGTAAAAACCATGGGGTCAATCACGGCGCCCCCTGAGTATCTGGGCCGGATGATTGGCTCTGCGCTGGTTGGTACATTTTTGGGTGTGTTTCTTGCCTATGGGCTTGTCGGCCCATTTGGGACGCGCCTGCAGGCTGTAATCGACGAGGAAGCTACATTTTACAAAATTATTCAAGCGGTTCTGGTTGCCCACTTACATGGCAATGCCGCTCAAATATCTGTAGAACTTGGCAGAGGTGTTGTCCCGACACCGGCCCAGCCCAGCTTTGCTGAACTTGAAGAAGCCCTGTCCAATATTGAGGCCGTATAGATTATTGGAAAAAACCAAAGTCAAAAATACCTTAAAACCCTGCCATTATTCATATGACCGAATTTGGAAAAATTGACCGGGTTTGGAAAATAAAATGAAACAGCACAAAGCCGCCTTTTTCGGGCTGGCCAAACCCCGGCTGCGCTTCTCTGATACTGGTGAACCAGAAGACAAAACCACTAATGATGTCTATTTCTCTGCCGAAGGCGGAGCTGAGGAAACTAAAACGGTTTTCCTTGAAGCCTGCGATTTGCCCACGCGCTGGCAAAGCGGTAAATCCCATGTGATTTGCGAACTTGGGTTTGGTACAGGCTTAAACTTTCTGGTAACTTTGGCAAAGTGGCGGCAAAGCTCTCTGGTAGACCAGTCTCTGCACTATATCTCCATTGAGGCGGCGCCCATGTCTGAAGCCGACATGCTAAAAGCGCATGAAAACTTTGCCGCCTATGCAAGAGAATCCAAAGAACTGCTATCCAGATTACCGCCACCGGTAAAAGGCTTTCACCATTTGCATTTTGATTCTGGCGTATCCTTAACCTTATTGTTTGGCCTGGCCAAAGAGGTCATGCCTCAATTATCGGCAAAAGTAGATAGCTGGTTTTTAGATGGCTTTGCCCCGGCAAAAAATCCAGAAATGTGGAATGAGGAAATTTTCACCCAAATCGCCAGACTTAGCGCGCCAATGGCCCAAATTGGCACATATACCGCTGCTGGATCTGTACGCAGGGGTTTGGAAAGAGCAGGATTTAATATAGACAAAAAGCCCGGATACGGGCGCAAGCGGCACCGGCTAACAGCACAGCTTGCCAAATCGGGCAATGGCAGCTCTGATGCTACACGGCCAGCAAGGGTAATGATAATTGGCGGTGGAATTGCCGGGGCGTGCCTGGCTTTTGCGCTAAACCGCGCTAAATTGCCCCATTGCCTGATAGAAAAAACCGGCCTGGCCAGTGCCGCCAGCGGTAATTCCCACGGTCTGGTCAGCCCGCGTCTGGATATGGATGACACACCATTGGCCAGGTTTTATCGCACCGCCTTTACCTATGCTTGTTCATTTTATCAACAAAACTGCCCGCGCCTGTTCAAAAAAACCGGGCTGCTGCGCCTTGCCACTGACAAAAAACAAAGGGAAAAATTTACCGCACTGGTTCAGGCCGAAGCCCTGCCAGCAGGAATGATGCAGATTGGAAAAAATGACCGGGAGCTTTGGTTGCCAACTGCCGGCGTTTTACAGCCCAAAAAGGCGGTTTGCTCTTTAACAAAGACAACCAAAATAATCCCGGCCCATGTGGAACAATTGCTGTTCAAGAACGGGCAGTGGATTGCTCTTGATGCAGCGGGCAAAGAAATAGACCGGGCACCTGCAGTGGTTATGGCCACGGGCTGTGACCAGATTAATGTGCCGGGCCTACCCAAACTAAAAATATTGCGCGGACAGGTTTCAACGGCAAAAAACATACAAGAATTGCCAGCAACCCCGATACTTGGCCAGTCCTATATGGTGCCCATTGCTCCGGATACGGTTTTGTTTGGCGCAACCCATGACCGGGTGCAAAACATGATTTCCAGTGAACCCTGTCAATCTGACAATGATCGTAATTTGAAAAACCTTGCCGAACTTGTCCCTGAGCTGGCGGCAAATATTGATATAAGCGCCATAGATGGCCGAGCCAGTTTTCGGGCGGCCAGCCCCGACATGCAGCCTCTGGCCGGGCCGGTACCAACAGCAGAAATTAGCAATTGGGCACAAAAGCACTGGGGCAAACTCGATGATTATGCCAATGCCCCCATGCAACAGGGTCTGTTTATGCTAAATGGTCTTGGATCACGAGGCCTGACTCTTGCGCCAATTCTGGCCGAGGAAATTGTAAACCTGATCTGTGGTGCGTCATCCCTGCTGGAAAAACAAGCGGCAAATGCACTGCATCCAGCCCGATTTGCCGCCAGATCTGCTCGAAAAAATAATTCCTGAAGTTACGAATCAGCGGTAAAATCGGGCTTGCATCGATGAATCACTGGAAGATTCTCCCGCCATCCGCGAAAAATAGCCCTTATGATTGAAATTAGGCCGGTTTTTGCAAAACGCCCTTCTATAAAGACGATTTTTCTTTATATTGTCCTTAGCTTTTGAGGGAGGGCTATATGCAAAATGAATCATCAAGGCCAGGGTTTTTTGCGGCCTTTTTTGGCTTCAAGCGAATGGTCTCGCCGTTTTTTATCACTCTTTTGTATTTTGTCGGCTTGATCACAATCGTTTTGGCCATCGGTTTTGTCTTGTGGAAGGGACCACAATCCATGCCGGCAATGCCTATGATGAGCCTGCCGGTTCCAGCACAAATTATCTTTGGTTATGTGGCGGTTTTACTATGCGGATTATTGGCGATTCTAATCTGGCGGTTTTATTGTGAACTGCTGATCGTACTATTTGGTATTTTCAATCGCCTTGGCGATATCAAGGAAGCTCTTGAGAAACCTGCTATGGCGGCAGAATCTGCGGCACGGGTTCAATCTACTATTGCGCCGATTCCTGCCCCGCCTGTGGATCCGGAACCATCTGCAGCAGAAGTTGTTGCAACCGAACCTGCCAAAGAAGAAGTCGTTGAGACAGAGGTCTTTGAAGCTGAGCCTGTTGCAGAGGAAGTTGTCGAAGCGGAAAACGTTGAGGCGGAAGTCGTTGAGGAAACAGCTTCCGCAGAACCTGCCGCCGAAGATGCAAGCGCTCAAACAGAAGAAGCTCAAGGTGAAGTCATTGCCTTGCCTGATGAAAGCAATGATGTCGCAAAAGATAGCGGCCCTGCTTCTGATGATGCAACATCTGCAAACGAGCCAACCGTCTCAGACAGCTCAGATACTGAGCCTGATAACGACAAATAATCAACCAGCCCAATATCGGGCTTTTCCTGGGGGGAAACTATATGTCACATGAAAACACATCCGAAACCGGATTTTTTGCAGCCTTTTTTGGCTTCAAGCGAATGGTCTCGCCATTCTTTATTACTCTTTTGTATTTTGTCGGACTGATCGGCATTGTTATCTCTATTGGAATGGCATTGTGGCAAGGCCCGCAGGTCATCTCAGTATCAATGGCCATGTTGGGGCTGCCTGATATTGCGCAAACGATCATTGGCTATGGCGCAATTGTACTTGGCGGACTGTTAATGATTTTGGTCTGGCGGTTCTTTTGCGAATCCATGATCGTGTTGTTCGGCATTTTTAACCGTATGGGTGACATTAAAAAAGCGCTGTAGGCAAATACCACAGCGCCAGATGTAAAATTGTTATTCCGCAGGAGAAAGATGAATGTCGCAACATAAATCAGAGCCAAGTTTTTTTGCAGCCTTTTTTGGCTTCAAGCGAATGGTCTCGCCATTCTTTATTACTCTTTTGTATTTTGTCGGACTGATCGGCATTGTTATCTCTATTGGAATGGCATTGTGGCAAGGCCCGCAGGTCATCTCAGTATCAATGGCCATGTTGGGGCTGCCTGATATTGCGCAAACGATCATTGGCTATGGCGCAATTGTACTTGGCGGACTGTTAATGATTTTGGTCTGGCGGTTCTTTTGCGAATCCATGATCGTGTTGTTCGGCATTTTTAACCGTATGGGTGACATTAAAAACCTGCTATTGGATAAACCTGTGCCCGCGACACCTGATCCTGCTCCACAGGAGATCAAGGCAACCAATCCACCGCCGGTAACTGATCTGCCTGATAATCCAACTCTGGCTGAAAACACCAGCCCGCCGGCAGTAGATCCACAACCAAAACCTGATGGCGATAGCGGACGTATCCGCCGCCGCCGCCGGTAGCCCATGCCCCCCCTGGTCACAGCCACGGGGGGAGGGGTTATCGCTGTTCAAAAATGCGACCATTTGCAGATAGCCTGCCACCCTTTACTGATATCTCAACCTTGTTCTGGTCGGCAAAATCACCGCTTAGCACCATTTTAGCCAGCGGATCTTGCAGTTCGCGCTGAATCACCCGTTTTAGAGGCCGGGCGCCATATACCGGATCATAACCCTTATTGGCCAGCCATGTCTTGGCCTTGTCATTTACCAGTAAAGTCAGGCCCTGATTGGATAAAAGCCTGCCAAGACGTTGCAATTGGATATCAACGATAGCTGTCATATGCTCTGGCTGCAGACGATGGAACAGAACTATTTCATCAATCCGGTTTAGAAACTCAGGTCTAAAATGCGCCTGAACTTCTTCCATTACCGCCGCTTTGGTTTTTTCCGCAGAAGCTTTGGTTTCCGAAGCCAGATATTGCGAGCCAAGATTAGAGGTCATCAAGATCAGCGTATTTCTAAAATCTACAGTCCGCCCCTGTCCATCGGTCAGACGGCCATCGTCAAGCACCTGCAACAATACGTTAAAGACATCCGGATGAGCTTTTTCAATCTCATCAAACAATATCACCTGATAAGGCCGACGACGCACCGCCTCGGTTAAGGCTCCGCCTTCTTCATAGCCCACATAACCCGGAGGCGCCCCCAGCATTCTGGCAACTGAGTGTTTTTCCATATATTCGGACATATCCATTCGGGTAATGGCAGCTTCATCGTCAAACATGAACTCAGCCAGCGCCTTGGTTAGCTCGGTTTTACCAACACCTGTCGGACCAAGAAATAAAAACGATCCTATGGGCTGATCAGGGTCGCTGAGCCCGGCGCGACCCCGGCGCACAGCATCAGATACCGCACGCAAGGCTTCTTCTTGTCCTACGACCCTCTGGCGCAGAACATCCTCCATGGCCAGCAGTTTTTCTTTTTCTCCGGTCAGCATTTTTTCCACAGGAATCCCGGTCCATTTGGCAACCACCTGCGCGATATGCTTGCTGCGCACCACTTCTTCCACCAGACTTTCCGTTGGTGATGATGCCTTTTCCACCGCCTCTTCGACTTGTGGAATACGCCCGTATTTCAGCTCCGATGCTCTGGCCCAATCGCCAGAGCGCTCCGCTTCAAGCAATTCATTGCGCAAATGCTCCAGAGTTTCCTTGGCTTTGGTTGCTCCAGCCAGTTTTTCTTTTTCTGCCCGCCATGCCCCGGTCATTTCCGCCGATTTCTGCTTGGCTTCTGATAGCTCCTTTTCAAGTTTTTTAAGTCGTTTTTTTGAAGCATCATCGGTTTCCTTGCGCAAGGCTTCCAGTTCAATCTGCAACTGTATCAACCGTCGATCCAGCTCATCCAGCGCCTCAGGCTTGCTGTCAATTTGCATGCGCAAGCGGGAGCTGGCCTCATCCATCAGGTCAATTGCCTTGTCCGGCATAAAACGATCGGTGATATAGCGGTTGGATAAATTTGCCGCAGCAACAATAGCGCCATCAGATATTCTGATACCGTGATGCACTTCATATTTTTCCTTTAGCCCGCGCAAAATCGAGATTGTATCCTCAACCGATGGCTCCTCAATCATTACCGGCTGGAACCTGCGGGCTAAAGCTGCATCTTTTTCCACATGCTTGCGATATTCATCCAAGGTAGTGGCGCCAATACAATGCAGCTCGCCTCTGGCCAATGCCGGTTTAAGCAAATTCGAGGCATCCATCGCACCATCTGTCTTGCCAGCACCAACAAGGGTGTGCATTTCATCAATAAATAAAATCACCGAACCGGCTGCGTTTTGCACTTCGCCTATTACTGCTTTTAAACGCTCTTCAAATTCGCCCCGATATTTGGCCCCGGCAATCAAGGCACCCATATCCAAAGACAATAACTGTTTATCGAGCAGGGATTCCGGCACATCCTTATTGACGATCCGCAAAGCCAGGCCCTCGGCAATGGCGGTTTTACCAACCCCGGGTTCTCCAATTAACACCGGATTGTTTTTGGTGCGCCGGGCCAATACCTGAATGGTTCGGCGAATTTCCTCATCACGGCCAATAATCGGATCAAGCTTACCTTCACGGGCCCGGGCCGTTAAATCCATGGTGTATTTTTGCAAGGCGTCATAATTATCTTCAGCCGAGGCGCTGTCGGCCTTTTTACCCTTTCGAACCTGCTCAATGGCCAGGTTTAAATTTTGCGCGCTCAAGCCTGCGGATTTTAGAATCTCACCGGCAGAAGTTTTGCTCATCAAGGTCAATGCCAGCAAGAGCCGCTCGGCTGTGACAAAGCTGTCACCGGCTTTTTTGGCAATGCTTTGCGCTTTTTCAAACAATTCAGCGGTTTCGCGAGACATGTACACCTTGCCATCTCCGCCCTCAATGCTTGGTAATTTGGCCAAAGCCGTCCGTATATCGCGCGCCGCAGCTTCCGGATCAGCGCCGGCTGCACGCATTAAATTTGCGCCCAATCCCTCACTATCCTCCAGCAAGGCTTTTAGAATATGCTCCGGTGTTAATTGCTGGTGTCCGGAACCAAGAGCCGAGGTCTGTGCAGACTGCACCATGCCTTTGGCCCGATCGGTAAAGTTTTCAAAATCCATTTTTATCTCCTAATATAGCGAGATGACTGATCTGACGACCCGTTTGGCATCGTCGGCAGTCCGTATCCTCTATCAGATAGGTGTGCTGTTTTAGTCACACAAGGGGTGAGGTGGAGCAAACTGTCGCAGTCCCGGTAAAATGAGACGGGGTCAGGTTTGGCCTTAAAGTGGATTCTGGCTCTAAATTCCAACCAACTGGGTATATCTGTTCAGAGCCTGCCTTTGCTCTAAGGAGGGTTCGCCATTGGCATGGGCAATTTTCATCAACATATCTTCTAATTCGATCAGATCCCTGGTGCTGACCTTATTGTGGATAAATTCACTCATTTGCACCAATGCCTTTTCGGCATCGGGCAAGCCCTCACAAAGACTTGATATATCAGCCAGCAATATCTCTGCCTCTGCCATTGGGATTTCAAATCTACCGGTTAGCTGGTTGATAATAACGTCTTTTTGCTGCTGGCCAATTTCGCCCCCAGCCCGGGCTGTCAATAACATTAACACCAAAGCTGCTTCTTGTGGGGAGCTAATAGATAGCAGTCCGTTTTTATACGTTTTTACGCCGGGGTTTTCTTTACGCCACCAGGCAAAAGTCTGTTTTGTTGCCCTTTGCAAATAAAGAGCTGCCCGAACTGCTCTGGATATTCGCCAGACCAGAACAGCAACAACCCCCACAGCACTTAAAAACGCCACAAATGCGGACACTGCCTTCTCCGTTTTTACATTTGAATCTAACCGGGCTTGCAAGTTGGCGCAAAGGAAATCATGTTGGTTAAATCATTCTTTTGTATTCGGGAATAAAACATGACCGCCAAAAATCACCCCGTTCGTAGCAAATGGGCCAAATCCGCTCATATCAATGCCGACAAATACGAAAAACTATATGCACAAAGCATAGAGGACCCGGAAAAATTCTGGGCTGAAGCGGCAAAGCGCCTCGACTGGTTCACTCCTTATACCAAAGTCAAGGACTGCTCATGGAACAAGGATGACTTACATATTCGCTGGTATGAAGATGGCGAAATAAATGTCAGCTATAATTGCATTGACAGACACTTGCCAAAAAGAGCTGATCAAACAGCAATTATCTGGGAAGGCGATGACCCGCAAAACTCCAAAACCATCACCTATCGACAGCTTCATGAAGAAGTTTGCCGTTTTGCCAATGTACTAAAGGAGCGCGGGGTTAAAAAGGGCGATCGGGTTACCCTTTATATGCCGATGATTGTCGAGGCCGCCTATGCCATGCTGGCTTGCGCGCGTATTGGCGCCATTCATTCGGTAGTATTTGGAGGCTTTTCTCCCGAAGCCCTTGCAGGCCGGATCACTGATTGCAAATCAACCTGTATTATCACCGCAGATGAAGGGGTGCGCGGCGGCAAAACCATCCCGTTAAAAGCCAATGTGGATAAAGCTCTGGCCAAATGTCCCGATGTGCAAACCGTGCTGGTGGTCACCCGAACCGGAGCCAAGGTGAATATGCAGGGAGGCCGCGACTTTGTTTATGAAGCATTGCGGGCACAGGCTCCAAAAGAGTGCGAACCAGAAGTAATGAAAGCCGAAGACCCGCTGTTTATTCTTTATACCTCTGGCTCCACCGGAAAACCAAAAGGTGTACTGCATACTTCTGGTGGTTATCTGGTCTATGCCGCCATCACTCATCAATATGTGTTCGACTATAAGGACAATGATGTTTACTGGTGTACTGCCGATGTTGGCTGGGTAACCGGGCATAGCTATATCGTCTATGGCCCGCTGGCCAATGGTGCCATAACCTTGATGTTTGAAGGCGTGCCCAATTTTCCTGATGCATCACGGTTCTGGCAGGTTTGTGACAAGCATAAGGTCAATATTTTCTACACTGCACCAACCGCCTTGCGGGCGCTTATGGGGGCCGGAGATGATTTTGTCACCAAAACCGACCGTTCATCATTGCGCCTGCTTGGCTCGGTTGGAGAGCCGATCAACCCCGAAGCATGGGAATGGTATTATCAGGTAGTGGGCGAAAGCCGTTGTCCGATTGTTGACACATGGTGGCAGACTGAAACCGGCGGGATTATGATCTCGCCTCTGCCCGGAGCCACAGACTTAAAACCTGGCTCTGCCAGCAAGCCGTTTTTTGGTATTGAGCCATTGCTGGTAGATGCTGATGGCAATGAGCTAGCCGGGGAGGTTTCTGGAAACTTGTGTATTCGTTCCTCATGGCCGGGGCAGATGCGTTCGGTCTATGGTGATCATCAACGCTTTGTGGATACTTATTTTGTCACCTATCCGGGCCTGTATTTTACCGGCGATGGCTGTCGGCGCGATGCCGACGGTTATTACTGGATTACCGGACGGGTTGATGATGTTCTGAATATTTCCGGACACCGCATGGGAACCGCCGAAATTGAAAGTGCCCTGGTCTCGCACCCCGCCGTATCGGAGGCCGCCGTTGTTGGCTATCCGCACGCCATAAAGGGGCAGGGTATTTACGCCTATGTGTCGTTAATGGCCGATGCAAAAGCCGATGATGATTTGGTAAAACAACTTCGTTTGCATGTGCGTCAGGAAATTGGCCCTATTGCCTCACCTGATTTGATCCAGCTCGCACCGGCCCTGCCCAAAACCCGATCCGGCAAAATCATGCGCCGTATTTTACGCAAAATAGCCGAAAATGATTTTGGCAATCTCGGCGATACCAGCACTTTGGCTGATCCGGGCGTAGTTGATGGGCTGATTGCCGGGCGGAAGAATAAATAACAGCAGAGATATTTATTCATCTGTAAAGCTTGTTATCGTTGTCGCGCTAATGGCTGGTCACGAAACAGGTCCGCCAACTGGTTGGTTATGGCACCGCCTAATTGTTCGGCATCGGTAATAGTCACCGCCCGTCGATACCAGCGGGTAACATCATGACCAATTCCAATGGCAAGCAATTGCAC
>JALSYJ010000232.1 GCA_027071965.1 Robiginitomaculum sp.
GGGTTTTGTCGCAGTTGAAAAACCGGTAAGTCTCCATCATCATTTTTCTTTATCTTGTGTCCGCTTTGATCAACCACCCGCCAGTCGGCAACGGCGGCAGCAAAAACGGCGATATCTGCTGGTAATGCCTGTTTAACGGCTGTTTTCATTTCCGAGGCGCTTTCTACTGCAATTTTGTCTACGCCCGGCGGGCATGGCAGGTTGACCGGGCCACTGATCAAGGTGACATCCGCCCCGGTTTTTGCCAGTTCAGCAGCAATTGCATAGCCTTGCTTGCCGCTGGAGCGATTGGCCAGATAGCGCACCGGGTCAATCGGCTCATGGGTTGGGCCGGCCGTGACAATCGCTTTTTTACCAGACAACTGGCCAGTATTAAATTGTGCGCAAATGGCGGCAAATATATCATCTGGTTCGGCCATGCGACCGGGGCCAAATTCACCGCAGGCCATATCACCGTCATCAGGGCCAACAAAATTAATTCCATCTTGCAAAAGCTGCTTATGATTGCGCCTTGTGGCCGCATGTTGCCACATTCTTACATTCATTGCCGGAGCCATCAGCACCGGCTTATCAGTAGCAAGCAAGCAGGTGGAGGCCAGATCATCTGCCAGACCATGAGACAATTTAGCCATTAAATTTGCAGTTGCCGGAGCCACTACCACCAGATCAGCACTGCGTGAAAGCTGAATATGCCCCATTTGGGCTTCATCATCCAGATCAAACAAATCGCAAAAAGTATGATTTTCACTTAAAGCAGACAGGCTAAGCGGTGTTACAAATTCCTTGCCTGCTGCGGTTAAAATCACCCGCACCCCGATATCAGATTTGCGTAATAGCCGGATCAGCTCAAGGCTCTTATAGGCAGCAATGCCACCGCCAATAATAAGAAGAACTTGTTTGGCTTTCATCAGGTTTGCCCTTACTCTGCCTTGGCCAGAGCGTCGCGGATCTGACCTGCCTTGGCATTAACGCGGGCCTTGATATTAGCGCTATCCAGCGTTTGAATTTCGCGGTTTTCCATCACCACCTGCCCGGCAATAACGCTGCTTAATACGTCATTGGCATGGGTGACATAAACTAGATGTGAAATAATATCATAAATTGGCTGCACTCGAACATCAGACATATCCACCTGTATCATGTCTGCCTGTTTGCCTGCTTCCAGTGATCCGGTAATATTGCCAAGACCGGCGGCCTGTGCGCCCATTGATGTGGCCAGCCGCAAGGCAGTTTCGGCAGGCATGGCTGTTGGGTCATTATTGGCTACTTTGTGCAATAAGGCAGCAAGGCGAAGCTCTTCCCACATGTCCAGATCATTATTGGAGGCCGCACCATCGGTTCCAAGACCGACTTTAACTCCGGCAGCCAACATTGCGGGCACCGGAGAAATGCCGGCGCCCAATTTCATATTGGAGGTCGGGTTATGAATGGCGCTGACCTTTGAAGTGGCCAGCATGGCAATCTCCTCAGTGTCGGGCCACACCATGTGTGCGGCGACCATTGGCGTATCAAGCATGCCAAGTTCTGCTACATGGCGCACCGGACTGGTGCCGTATTTTTCTTCTATTACAGTAGTTTCCGCCATGTCCTCGGCCAAATGCATGGTAATCGGAGCCTTCAATTCTTTGGCTGCCTTGACCACGGCGCGCAAATGTTCCGGGCTTACGGTATATGGCGCATGCGGGGCAAATGCCGGAGTGATTAAATCCGGGTATTGATCCTTGTTTTTTACAAATTCCAACCCGGCGGCAAAGCTGTCATCCCAACCCTTGAAACCCGGCGAGGGAAAATCAATCATAGGCGCGCCCAGCACTGCCCGAAGGCCGCAACGAGCAAATACTTCTGCTGATATTTGCGGGTAGAAATACATATCAACAATGCTGGTAGTGCCGCCGCGCACCATTTCAAGACAGGCCAGTTCAGCGCCAATCTGGACAAATTCTTCATCAACAAATTGCCCTTCCATTGGGAAAATATAGTTGCGCAACCAATCCATTAGCTCCAGATCATCGGCCATGCCGCGAAACAGTACCATTGCCGCATGGGTGTGGCCGTTAATCAGCCCCGGCATCAATACATTATCTGCACCGGGCAGGGTTTTATCTGACTTATAAGTGGCCGTAATTTCACTGGCCGGGCCAACCGCAATAATTTTACCGTCTTTCACCGCCACCGCACCATTCTCGATAATGTCGCCAGCGGCATTCATGGTCACAACCCAGCGCCCATGGGCTATGAGATCAACGGTTTCTTCCTTTGCTGATGCCTGCTCACTGCTACACGCCGCACTTGTCAAAATCAGAACTCCTAAAATGAAAAAACGTAAACCCGCAATCATGGTTTTTCCTTTGAAATGATATGAGGCGATATGTGTACGGTTTTGTTTAAGCCCTGTCACGTTTCTTGTTCAAGTTGGTTAGAACTTTCGAACCCGCACCGCGCCATCGCAGGTGATGCGAAGCATCTTGCCGCGAGATAAAACGAGATTTAACTAGGTGCGACTGCGCCTCGGCGACCATTCGCCGCGCCATCGCAGGTGATGCGAAGCATCTTGCCG
>JALSYJ010000233.1 GCA_027071965.1 Robiginitomaculum sp.
CTGATGAGCGCTCGACAATAATGTATGGTGCATATACCGCTTTGGTATATGTGATGACCATTATCGGCGGCTCATTGGCTGATAAATTCCTGGGTCAGCGCAAAGCTGTAACCTATGGGGCGATATTGCTGGTTTTTGGTCATGGTTTAATGGCGTTTGAAGGCTCTGGCTCTAAGGAATATCTTACCTTTGAAGGTAATGATTATCAGATAACATTGGACGGCAGGGGTGGTGATGCACGGCAGGTTCTAATTGCTGAAACCGGGCGTTCACATATCAGTTTTAGCGAAGGGGCTACTCATATGGTGATCGCTGATCCAGCAGCAGTTGGCCTGCCGGAAATGATTGCCACCGACAGTTATACAACCCGGATTGAGAAAGAAGCATTATATGTAAATATTCTTTATCTGGCACTGGCTTTGATTATTGCTGGCGTTGGTTTTTTGAAAGCCAATATCTCGACGATTGTTGGCTCATTATATGAACTTGGTGATCCAAGGCGTGATTCCGGGTTTACGATTTTTTATATGGGTATCAATCTTGGCTCCCTGCTTTCTTCATTGACCATTGGTTATATCGGTATTGTTTACGGCTGGAATTGGGGCTTTGGTCTGGCTGGAATTGGGATGTTTGCTGGCCTGATAACCTTTTTGGTGTTCCAGTCATGGTTGGAGGGTAAAGCCGATCCGCCTTGCGCTGAAAAACTAAAACAAAAAGTATTTGGCCCGATAAATGTGGAATGGGCCTGTTATCTGACCGGGGTTGGAATTATTGCCTTTGCTATGCTCACCGTGATGAATGCCCATGTGGTTCCGGCATGGTTTCCGCTGCTTCTTGGGATCATTGTTTTTGTTCTGCTGGTTGGTTATGCAATCATGAAACTGGCCGGTATTGAGCGCGAGCGAATGTTTGCCGCCATTTATTTTATTCTTGCGCAAATTCCGTTTTGGGCCTTGTTTGAACAGGCTGGCTCGTCACTTACCCTGTTCACTGCGCGGCTTGTTGATCGGGAAATATTCGGGTTTTTAGTACCAACGCCGGTATTTCAATTTTTGAACGCCGGTTTCATTGTGCTGTTTGCGCCATTGTTTGCATGGATGTGGATGGCGATGTCAAAACGTAAAATAGAGCCATCAACCCCGGTTAAATTTGCCTTTGGTGTTTTCCTTGCGGGTCTTGGTTTCTTGTCATTGGTTGCCGGTGTTGCCGTTTCCGGAGCCGGTCTTATCGCAGTCTATTTCATATTCCTGATTTACTGGATTCACACCATGGGCGAGTTGATGCTCTCTCCGGTTGGTCTGTCTGCGGTGACTAAAATGGCCCCGGCCAGTGCCGTTGGCATGACCATGGGAGCCTGGTTCTTGTTCTCCGGCCTGTCTAATTATCTTGCTGGTATTATCGCCAGTGGCACCGGTGCCGAGACAATTGGCGGTCAGTTAACTGACGTGGTTGCGGCCAAGGCTACTTATGTCACTGTTTATACCAATGTGGCCTATGTAGCCATGGGCATAGGGGTGTTCATGTTGCTGATCTCGCCGATTATCAAGAAATGGATGCATCAGGACCAGGCACATTAGGCTAAAGGTCAACCCACGCTGGGCGCAAGGTTAAACTTACGTCCAGCGAAGAAGGGTCAGCGTTAGGGTCACTCTTAGGGTCAGTGCAGATTTTGGCTGTCCCTTGAGCGATACTTGTAACACCCTGTAATCACACCCAAAAAGCACTTTATTGTAATAGAGTGACCCTTAAATGACCCTAAGCAGTACTGACTGACCCTTGGGTGTCGGGGATAAGTGTAAAAGGCGCCCGCCAGCCTTAAACCCGTTATAATGTAAGAGTTGGGGCAAAACCCCCGACAAAACGCTCTTTGACAGGTAAATATTTCTTTTCAATCCCTATAATTTCAAGGGTTGTGCCTGCTTGCCCCGCACAAGCAATCCTGACAGACGGTCGTACAAATCGCCTTTGCATTTGGCCGTTATCCTGCGGGGAAAACCGGATAAGAGTTTTTTACAGCCGGATTTGGTGCTGTCAGTAGCTCTCAAATTTGCCAAGAGTTTTTAATATGAAGGACTGAATTAGTGCGGTTTCGTCCAATTCGGCATAGCGGCCGGAAGCGCCGCCATGACCTGCGCTCATCTCCGTGACAAGCAGATAAGGCCCGCCATTTGGTGCTTCGTGGCGCAAGGTGGCAATCCATTTGGCAGGTTCCCACCATGTGACCCTGGTATCGGTAAGCCCGGCTGTGGCCAGAACCGGCGGGTAGTCTTGTGCGGTAACATTGCTCAACGGACAATAGCTGGCAATGGTTTCAAAATCGCTGGTGCTGGTTATTGGATTGCCCCATTCTGGCCACTCAGGCGGGGTCAGGGGCAGGCTGGGATCGCTCATGGTGGTTAGCACATCCACGAAAGGAACTTGTGCCACGATACCGGCAAACAGCTCTGGCCGCGCATTTAGAACCGCGCCAGTTAACATGCCGCCGGCAGAGCCGCCATAGGCGATAATTTTGCCGCTGGCTGTGATGTTTTGCTCGATCAGAAACTCGGCACA
>JALSYJ010000234.1 GCA_027071965.1 Robiginitomaculum sp.
GACCGGAAAGAATATGATGTTGGCAATTCCGGCAATTATGCTGGCCACAACCATTGCCTTGGGCATTTCCTATGCCCAGAGCAGGAAAATCCGGATAATGCCGGTAATTACGCTGGTAACGGTTTTGCTGTTCGGGTTTTTGGCATTGTATTTTGATAATGCCGTATTTTTCATGATTAAACCGACAATAATGTATGTGCTGTTTGCCGGAGCCTTAAGCACTGGCTTGTTTTTTAAGCAGTTTTTCTTGAAAATACTGTTTGAGGGAGCCTTTGAAATGCCAGATGCCGTATGGCGGCAATTGACGTGGAACTGGGTTGGTTTTTTCCTGGTTCTGGCAGGTTTGAATGAATTTGTCTGGCGCACATTTGGCGAAACCACATGGGCTGTGGTTAAAATGGCTGGGTTCTTGCCGCTGACCCTGATATTTGCCATGGCCAACATGCCGTTAATGATGAAATACATGACAAAAGACGATACGAAAAACCCCGAATAACCAGAATCTTCAGGCGTTCTACACCAATATATTCAGCAATGATCCAGGTGGCACCGGGCCTGTGGGCTCTGCTTTGCGCATGGGCGCTTCACGTAGTGTGCTGCTACTCTTTGTCTGTGCTGTTGCAGTATCGGCATTGGTACTGGCTTGCATGCTGGCAGCACGTTGCCCGGTGCCACTGCTCTTTTGCAATTCAGCAAAAAAACTGGCCGCAGCCTGCCGTCCCTTGGGAGAGGGATCCTGGGTTCGCAGATTTTGCGCCGCCAAAAGCGCGGCATGGGGATCAATTTTCATAACAGGCTGGCACTGGCTTTATTGGAATTTATGGTTAATCGAATATGAATCTAATCTGGATATGGTTAGCTACAAGTTAACAAGGCCCACGTACTTAGGGCCACTTGTCAGGGTCACTATTAGGGTCAGTGTGAATTTTGGCTGTCCCTTGAGTGATACTTGATATCCCCTGTAATAATACCAAAACAGCACTTGCTGGTAATAAAATAACCCTTAAATGACCCTAAGAAGTACTAACTGACCCTTGAGTGTCGGGGATAAGTGTAAGAGCTGCCCAGCAGCCGTAAGATCTGTTATAATTGGAGGATTGCGGCCAAAACGCCCGACAAATACGCTCTTTGACAGGTAAATATCTATTCAATCCCTATAGTATCAAGGGTTTTGCAGGCTCGTGCCGCTCGCAAGTAAACGGACAATCTGCTAGCTCTCCCGTGCCTGCCTCTGGCAGTTATCCGGTGAGAAAACCGGATAAGAGCTTTTGACGGGTTTAAGGTCAGGCGAATGTGCCTAATCAATAGACCATGGGAAATTACCGATGTACAAAGTTGCAAAACGAATCTCTTGCCTGCAGAAAGGAAGAAAATGACAAATTCCAGCTCCCCCTCCCACCCTGATAGTTTTAAGTGTCGCTCCAGCTTGCAGGTTGATGGCAAGTCATACACCTATTTTGACCTAAAAAAGGCAGAGGCAAATGGCCTGTCTGGTATAGGCAAATTGCCGTTTTCCTTGAAAGTTCTGCTGGAAAACCTGTTGCGCAAGGAAGATGGCATCGATGTAAAGCGTGAGGACATTCAGGCCATTGCCGATTGGCTAAAGAGCAAAAAGTCCACTCATGAAATTGCCTTTTCTCCGGCGCGGGTGCTGATGCAGGACTTTACCGGGGTTCCTGCCGTGGTTGATCTGGCAGCAATGCGTGATGCTGCTGTTGATCTTGGGGCCGGTGCCGATGCTATCAACCCGTTAGTGCCGGTTGATCTGGTAATTGATCATTCGGTCATGGTGGACAATTTTGGCCATTTGGACAGCTTTAGGAAAAATGTAGCCCGTGAATATGAACGCAATGGCGAACGCTATACATTTTTGCGCTGGGGTGGCGAAGCCTTTGAAAACTTGCGGGTGGTGCCACCTGGAACCGGAATTTGCCATCAGGTAAATCTTGAATACCTGGCGCAGACCGTATGGACAAAAGAAGAAAACGGCGAAACCATTGCCTATCCTGATACGCTGGTTGGTACTGACAGCCACACCACAATGATCAATGGATTGTCAGTATTGGGCTGGGGCGTGGGCGGTATCGAGGCCGAGGCTGCGATGTTGGGACAACCCATATCCATGTTAATTCCCGAAGTTATCGGTTTTGAGCTAAAGGGAAAAATGCCCGAAGGAGCAACGGCAACCGATCTTGTGCTAACTGTTGTTCAAATGCTGCGCGAACGCGGTGTAGTGGGCAAATTTGTAGAGTTTTACGGCGATGGGCTGGATGCCTTATCCCTGGAAGATGAGGCAACTTTAGCCAATATGGCCCCGGAATATGGTGCAACTTGCGGGTTTTTCCCGGTAGATGATGACACCATTAAATATCTTAGCTCTACTGGACGTGATCCGTCGCGGGTCAAGCTTGTGGAGCAATACGCCAAGGCGCAAGGCCTGTGGCGCGAGCCGGGAAGTCATCCGGTCTATACAGATGCCCTGCACCTTGATCTTTCCAGTGTGCAGCCTTCTATTTCCGGGCCAAAACGGCCACAGGA
>JALSYJ010000235.1 GCA_027071965.1 Robiginitomaculum sp.
GGTTCTCTTTATATTATTTCTTTGTGTTTGGCGGATATGTGGCTTTGGCGCTGTGGCTTCCCCGATATTATGTCGGGGCCTATGGTCTTGAGTTGGCTACCGCCGGTTTGCTGGCGGCGGTTTATGCCCTGCCAGGCTCTATTTTTCGGGCGCTTGGGGGCTGGCTGTCCGATAAAATCGGTGCACGCAAGGTAATGTATTGGACATTTACGGTGGCTTTTATATCCACGTTTTTCCTGTCTTATCCTTCAACAGATTATACAGTTGCCGGGATTGAAGGCCCTATCCGGTTTAATTTAACCATTCCGTTATGGCTGTTTGTATCCATAACAATTGTGCTTGGCTTTTTTATGTCACTGGGCAAGGCTGCCGTCTATAAGCACATACCGGTTTACTATCCAGATAATGTTGGTGCGGTGGGCGGAATTGTTGGCCTGATCGGTGGTTTGGGAGGTTTCTTCCTGCCCATTGCCTTTGGGATGATGAATGACCTGATCGGCGTCTGGACCAGTTGTTTCATGTTGCTTACCGTATTGATCGGCATTGCTCTTACTTGGATGCATTTTGCTATTCAAAGACTGGAGCAGTCCAAACACCCCGAACAGCATGGCCCGCGTGATCTTCCGGAGATGGAAGACCTGCACGGTGCCAGATAAAGTCAGGCCGAGCTGCTGCGTGCTTCATGGTACATATTGTCGCATTTGCTTCAAAAGACAAAATGATTTGACCTAAATCAAACTGTTTTGCTCAGGTTTTGCTCATAAACATGCTGGCTCAACTGGAGCCGATATGTTTTTGAAGAAGGGCGAGACAATGGAGCTGCAAAACAAGGCGACACGACTCTGGGGAGATTTCCTGCGGGTCGACAAGATACAAATTAGAACTTTTCATGTAACTTGGTTTACGTTCTTTTTATGTTTTTTCGCGTGGTTCGGCATTGCGCCTTTAATGGCAGTGGTGCGTGAGGAATTATCCTTAACTAAAGAGCAGGTCGGCTGGTCGATCATTGGTGCGGTATCGGCAACTGTATTTGCCCGAATATTGATCGGTTGGTTATGTGATCGCTATGGGCCGCGTTTAACCTATACTTGGTTGTTGATTTTTGGATCGCTTCCGGTGATGGGCATTGGGCTTGCCCAGGATTATACAACTTTTCTGATTTTCAGGATAATGATCGGGGTAATCGGTGCCAGTTTTGTAATCACCCAATATCATACTACAAACATGTTTGCGCCAAATGTAGTTGGAATGGCCAATGCCACCAGCGCCGGATGGGGTAATCTTGGTGGCGGTGTCACCCAGTTTGTCATGCCGGTGATCTTCTCGATCTTTGTTGTTGGCTTTGGCATGAGTGAAGCATTTGGCTGGCGGGCTTCAATGGTTGTTGCCGGCATAGCGATTTTGCTTGCTGCCATTGTTTATTACACATTCACACAAGACACACCCGATGGTTCATACAAGGAATTGCGGGCCAAGGGAAAAATGCACCATGCAGAAAAAACCACCGGCAATTTCATGCATGCCCTAAAAGACTATCGTGTGTGGTTGTTGTTTCTGATTTATGCAGCATGTTTTGGCATTGAGCTGACCATTTTGGGCACCTTGGCTCTTTATATGTTTGATTATTTTGGCATGAATCTGATCACTGCCGGCATGATCGCTGCCAGCTTTGGCCTGATGAATTTATTTGCCAGAACTCTGGGTGGCATATTCGGCGATAACTTTGCATCCCTTTGGGGATTAAGAGGCCGGGCTACATGGTTGTTCATTGTATTGTTCATTGAGGGTCTGGCATTGATGCTGTTCTCGCAGATGAGCGTATTGGTTCTGGCCATTCCAACCCTGTTATTATTTTCACTGTTTGTGCAAATGTCAGAGGGTGCAACCTTTTCCGTAGTTCCATTTATCTCGAAAAAATCCCTTGGAGCAGTTGCAGGCGTAGTTGGTGCTGGAGGCAATGTGGGCGCAGTATCGGCAGGCTTTTTGTTCAAGGGCGAAATGGGCTGGGATACTTCTTATCTCATTCTGGGCGCTTTGGTCACTCTTGCAGCTTTTCTGGCCTTGTTTATCCGGTTCAGCAAAGCCGATGAGATTGAGGCGGAGCAGCGTTTTGATGAAGGCTATACCCGCCACAGAAAAGCTGCGGCTCGCAAACACCTTGAGGCTCTGGGCATGAGCGAAGAGGATATTGACAAGGTCAAGGTTCTTGGCAGCCGTGATGCCTATGCCTATCGGCGCCTTGAATCTTTGGGTGTTGATATGAGTTCGGTAAAAACCCGCGATGAGGATAAGGATCAGGAATAACCCCCCAATACCTGTATCCATATTCTATTCGCGACGAAAACGGGAGCCATGGCTCCCGTTTTTATGTGTTTTGTGAAAAAAAACAGCAGGTTTGACCTAGGTCAAACGCTTACACGCAAATATGGCTCATAGAGAATCAGGCTTCATGCGTGCGCTTTAGTGTTTTGTGCCGCAGTGTAAAAAAGGAGAGCTGGAAATGGCAAAAGATTTATACGATTGGGATCCGGAA
>JALSYJ010000236.1 GCA_027071965.1 Robiginitomaculum sp.
GAGTTTCCGATGGAAGTTTTACAGGCCGCCAGCAGGCAACAATTGGCGCCTATCTTGATAATATCAGATTGAACTTTAATGAGCCTGATCCCTATTTGCAGCTCGATGACATTGCCCGGGTGGAGGTGCTAAAAGGCCCGCAAGGAACCCTATACGGAGCAGGATCATTGGGGGGAGTATATCGGGTTCTTACCAACCCACCTGATTTAACTGATTATTCAGCTACCTTGAACCTTGATACATCATTTACCAAGCGCGGTAGTCAAAACGGCCGGATTAGCAGTACCGTCAATCTGCCGCTGATAAAAGACATACTTGCATTTCGCATTACCGGCTATGGAGATTATAATGCTGGCTATATTGATGATATCCGCCTGAACAAGGAGAACATCAACGCCACCAATGTATTTGGAACCAGGCTTCGTATGCTGTGGAACATCACTCAGCAATGGGAGGTGCTGGCCGGACTTAATTTTCAGGATGTAATTGCCAAAGATACCCAATACTATTTGCATGAAGCTGGTGAATTTGTGCGCGCCAACTATGTGCCGGAACCCTATGGCGATGACTATATAAACCCATATCTTGATATAAAAGGCCAGTTCGGATGGGGAGAAATCGTCACTTCCACTGCCTTTATTCACCGAATAATAGACACCCAGACCGATGCCTCACTGGCGGTTCCGCTTATTGCCGGCCTGCCAGTTACACCCAGCCCTTTTGTTCAGTCACGGGAGGTCAATATGGCCTCCAATGAAACCCGATTTGTTTCCAGACTTGGCGGCAGTCTGGATTGGCTGCTCGGAAGTTTTATTGCCCAGCGCAATGAGCGCTTCACCTCAGGCCTTACCATCCCCGGATCAGGACAGGTTCTTCCTGGAGGCGCCACAGATGCAGATATTGCTTTTTCTGAAAGGCGAATGACCAGAGTTAATGAGTTGGCACTTTTTGGTGAAGCTACATGGCACTTGCCCTTTGATATTGATGTAACAGGAGGTGTGCGCTGGTTCTATTCAAATGAGGAGGTAACGGCCCGGATCGGTGGCGCTCTTGGCACAGGGATAACTACCCGCAATGGCACCAATATTGATACTGGTTTTACGCCCAAAGCTGTAATCAGCTATCGCCGCAATGATAACTCCATGTTTTTTGCACAAATATCACAAGGATACCGGGTTGGCGGCATAAACCTTAACAGTCCGGAAAGTGTCTTTTTTGAAGACGGAATAAACATTGCCTCTGATGATCCTGACAATGATCAGAGCGAAGATCTATTTGAACCTGACCGTCTGACCATGGTCGAGGCAGGTGGAAAATTTTCCTTTGATAATGAAAGATTACAAATAAACCTTTCCGCCTTCAGGTTTTATTGGGCCGATATACAAACCGACCAGATTTTGCCAACTGGCTTTGCTACCATTTTGAATGCCGGTTACGCCCAAAGCAAGGGCGTGGAAATTGATATAATGTTTCAGCCCATACCTGCATTATCACTGGATATGAATTTTTCCTATAATGATCCGGACTTAGTAGTTACAAATCCTTTTTTAAGTTCGCAACCAGATGATCACCTGCCGATGATACCGAAGCTTGCAGGCGGTATTATTGCCCAGTACACGATAAACACCATCAGCGGACACAAATGGACTTTAAGTGGTGATTATACTTATACCGGCAGATCACAGCTAACATTTGCACAAGTAGACAATCGCAATACAGATCCATCGAATATGCTGAATTTGCGAATTACAGTGGAACGGCCAGACCAATGGCAGGCCGCGATTTATTTAAGGAATGTACTCGACGAAACTAATAATACTTTTGCCTTTGGAAACCCCTTTAGTTTTAGAACTAAAGTGCTGCATACTCCACCAGTTCCTCAAACTATCGGCATTGTTCTTAGCAGGAAATTCTAGGAATATTTTGGTCATCAGTACCAGTGCATGTGTTTTTTCAAAAATGGCATGTCATTGGTAGCAAATAACTTATATAAGAGAGCAGATCACAAGAGGATGCCTATGCCACAATTTCCTTCTATTCGTATGCGCCGCACCCGCTCCGCCCCATGGATCAGAAACCTGGTAAGAGAAACAGAACTATCATCAAAAGATCTGATCTGGCCGATATTTGTCCATGAAGGCAAAGAGATACAAGACATTACTTCCATGCCGGGCGTGCAGCGCTTGCCAGTATCGCAACTGTCCCAAATTGCCAAACAAGCAAAGCAATCTGGCATTCCGGCTATTGCAATTTTTCCCAATATTGACCCGGCAAAAAAGGATTTGCGCGGAACCGAGGCCACCAATCCTGACAATCTGGTGTGCCGGGCAATATATGAGCTTAAATCCTCCTGCCCCGATATGGGCGTGATTGCTGATGTGGCACTGGATCCATTTACCAGTACCGGACAAGACGGAATTGTTATTGATGGCAAGGTTGATAATGATCAGACTTTGGAACAATTAGTGGCGCAATCCCTAACCCAGGTTGGCGCCGGATGTGATGTGCTGGCCC
>JALSYJ010000237.1 GCA_027071965.1 Robiginitomaculum sp.
CGACCATAGTGCTCGGCATATTGATAATAATATTCTGCGCCAATCCGGTCGCCAGAAGTGCTGGCATCATGGGCCAACTGGGTATATTTATCAAATATGGTAGATGCGGCTCCGCGAACCTTAATGCCTGGGCCATTGCTTTCCAAAGCCCGGTTCGGGTTGGGTTTGCGATTCTGATTTGGGTTACGTCCCTGATTGTTTCTTGGGCGTCCACGTTTCATGTTGGTTTCCTTAACTGCCTGCTCCGGCAAAACTTGATCTTGGTGTTTTGATTGATTTCGTTGAAGCTCAAAGTACAAATGGCGTGCTAAACTGTTGCACCCCAGATTCCAAAGTTTCAGATCGGGAAAATTCGAGCCTGCACGAACCCCCGCGCAACATCTCGTTTTGCAACAAACAAGGTTCTAGCGTGACTTGACCTGCTTTCCAAGCCCTTTTTTTACTTTGTCATTTATGGACACAAACTTGTGTTTTCCAATGAGCATTCAAACATCCCGCTATTATCCGATCCCGGCCCCCTAGGTCCTGATGGGTCTGAATTTCACTAAAACTACCAATTCCTGCAAGTAACTTGCTCACAGCTTGCGCCTGTTTATGCCCAATTTCCAGCACAAATCTTCCGCCAGGACGCAGCCATTTGGACAAAAGTCCGGACAATACCCGATAGGCACCCAACCCGTCTGCACCTCCATCAAGGGCAATATTTGGTTCAAATTGCACGACTTCTGGATCCAGCCCTGCCAGTTCCGCACTCGCAATATAAGGCGGGTTTGATAGTACCAGATCGTATTTTGCTGTGGGTAGCTCCCTCCAATCGCAGCCTATGAATTCAATGCGATCCGACAATTGGCACTTTTTGGCATTATGCTTGGCGATTTTTACAGCATCTGCCGATATGTCTACTCCAGTTCCCTGCCAGCCTGGGCGCTCGGACAAAAATGCCAGAAGAAGCGCGCCTGATCCGGTACCAAGATCAAGCACCTGACCTGCAACATGGTCTTTAGTTTGAGATAATGCCAGTTCAACAAGGCTTTCACTGTCGGCCCTTGGGGTTAAGACATGGTGGTTGACCATTAAGTCCAATGTCCAGAAACCTTTTTCACCTAAAATCTGCGACAATGGTTCGCGCTGCCTGCGCCTCTGCACCAGTTTTTCTAATTGTTTTAGCTTTTGCAGATCAGGAAACAATTCCGGATCAGCCACTTTTTGCCAGACATCCTGTCCAAAAACAGCCGCAAGCAGCAAACGGGTCTCCATATTGGCATCATCAATTCCAGCGCCATCCAGCAGCCTTATTATTTGCCTTGAAAGTCCTGCAAAGTTTAAACCCGCCCATGAACGCAGCAGATCAGTCATTATTTATATACCGGCTTCATCTTCGGCCAAAGCGGCCAGTTTCCGGGTCTGATCCTCGGCCAATAATGCGTCAACAACTTCTCCCAAAGCGTCACCTGCAATAATTTTGGGTAAGTTCTGGATAGTCAGCTTAATCCGGTGATCGGTAACTCGTCCTTGTGGAAAATTATAGGTACGGATTTTCTCCGAGCGATCTCCGGAGCCAATTTGATCCTTGCGATCCGCCGCCCGCGCCGCATCGGCAATTGCGCGTTCACGGTCATAAAGGCGCGCCTTTAACACCATCATGGCCTTGGCCCGGTTTTTGTGCTGGGATTTTTCATCCTGCTGGCTTGCGGTAATGCCGGTGGGAATATGGGTGATGCGTACTGCTGAATCTGTGGTATTTACTGATTGTCCTCCGGGCCCTGAGGCCCGAAAAATATCAATTCGCAAGTCCTTTTCATCAATATGGATATCCACATCCTCAGGTTCAGGCAGCACAGCAACAGTGGCCGCAGAGGTGTGTATTCTTCCCTGGGTTTCAGTATCTGGAACCCTTTGCACCCGATGTACTCCGGATTCAAACTTAAAGCGGCCATAAACCCCATTACCGGTGATATGAGCCACCACTTCCTTAAACCCGCCATGATCACCGGCAGTTGAAGAAACCGGGCTGATTGTAAAACCTTCTAATTGAGCAAAGCGCTGATACATGCGAAATAAATCACCGGCAAATAATGCAGCCTCATCACCTCCGGTTCCGGCACGGATCTCCAGCATCACCGGCGCATCATCATCCTTGTCTTTGGGCAAGAGCAATAATTGCATTTTCTGCGATCGCTTACCCAGAGTTTCCAAAAGCTCCTGTTGTTCGCTGTGCGCCATTTCACGCATTTCAGAGTCAGTATCAGAATCTGCAAGCATTTCATCCAGATCGGCAAGTTCCTGGTTTATGGCTCGTAATTCCATGGCGGCATCGGCTACCGGTTTTAATGCGGCATGTTCTTTGGCCAACGCCACAATTTCTGTGGGATCGGCTCCAGAGCCCATGCGCGCTTCCACCTCTTCAAAGCGGTCAATAACCTGAGCCAGTCTTTCTTCGGAGATTATACTCATTTTAACTCAGCCCCACGCATTTCCCGTGCCCGGTTTTCCACCACCTCAACCAGATGGTCAATCATCTGGGAATTACTTTGCTTATGATCCTGCTTTCCTGCCACATATACCATGCCGGATCCTGCTCCACCGCCGGTAAATCCAATATCAGTAAATGCAGCCTCACCAGGGCCATTAACCACACAGCCAATAATTGAAAGGCTGATGGGCTCCCGAATATGTTCCAGGCGTTTTTCCAGAATTTCCACAACCTTGATTACGTCAAATCCCTGCCGGGCACATGAGGGGCAGGCAATAATATTTACCCCTTGTGAACGAAGACCCATGGTTTTTAATATATCAAAACCTACTTTTACTTCCTCCACCGGGTCGGCAGACAATGACACGCGGATGGTATCACCAATTCCCGCCCATAACAGGCTTGATAACCCAAATGTAGACTTGACGGTTCCTGTGCGCAGTCCGCCAGCTTCGGTTACTCCTAAGTGTAATGGACAATCCACCTGCTCGCTTAACTGTTGATAGGCGGCAATCGTTAAAAATGGATCAGAAGCCTTGGCCGATACCTTGTATCTGTGAAAATCATGATCCTGTAGAATTTGAATATGCTTTAAGGCGCTCTCCACCATGGCTTCGGGGCATGGTTCACCATACTTTTCCAGCAAATCACGCTCCAGCGAGCCGCCATTTACCCCAATGCGAATAGCACAATCATTGTCTTTGGCTGCCTGGATCACGTCCCGGATACGATCCTTGCTGCCGATGTTTCCCGGATTTATACGCAAGCAGGCAGCACCCGCCTCAGCGGCCTCAATGGCTCGTTTATAATGAAAATGAATATCAGCAATCAAGGGAACCGGCGATTGTTCTACAAGCTGTCGAAAGGCGGATGTTGCATCCGTATCAGGACAAGATACACGCACCAGATCAGCTCCGGCATCTGCTAAAGCTGTAATTTGGGAAAGGGTCGCCTTTACATCCGAAGTAACAGTATTGGTCATGGATTGCACAGAAATCGGGGCATCGCCGCCGATTGCCACATCTGCCACCATAACAATACGGGTTTTTCGACGCTTTATAGCTCGCCACGGGCGAATGGACTGCAAATCCTCAGGCATGTCCCAAAGCCTCTCTCTTTGAAAACTCAAAGCAACTCAAATGGGAGGTTTTTAGATGCAGGTCAACCGTCTACCGGTTTATCTGTGCTCTCAAAGACAGGCTCAGACGATATGGCAGGAACATTACGCAAATCAGATCCTTGTGACCATGTTCCCAATAGCTCTGGAACCGGAGGCACCACGTGCGAAACAGAGGTGCTTTGCTGCCCATACCATGTAACCAGCCCCAAAATACCAACAACGGCAACCATGATCCCAAAACCACGCGGTACGCTGAACTCCAGCCAGAAAGGGGCGGGCTTTGCAGAAATATCACGGTGGTTTGTTGTAGCGGTCTTATTGTCAATATTGAAGCTCTCAACCGCAGACTTGGCATTAAAACCAAGATATTGGGCATAACAGCGCACAAAACCAACAGCATAGGCATGATGGGGCATTGCAGCGCGATCCATATCCTCAATGGCTTGTAGATATTCCACGCTTATTTTCAAGTCCGCAGAAACCTTATCCAGATCAAAACCGGCACGCAATCTGGCCTGTCGCAACATTTGCCCAATGCAAATATCATCAGAAGCTGCCGACAAGTCGCCAGAAATTGCTCTGGAAATGATCCCGTTTGCGTCCATTATATATTCTTTAAACTTGTTCACCCCAATCCGCTAATGCGGGCACAGCACAAACCCTTCGTCCGGCCATGCCTGTGGATAAAACATGTTTTTTTGAATCAATTCAAGGTGTTTATGGAATTTTTTGGTGCTTAAGAGGCAAATTATAGCGCTAAATTCTCGATTTTGGAGAATCGTAGCAAATTTTTGCGTATATCAGGGTTAGATTCGCTTAACCATACCAATAGCTCCTGTTCTGCTTTCTTGATGTCCAAAGACAAGATCAACTGTTTTAACGGCCCGACAGCAGAAGCCGGAACAGATAATTGCCGAAACCCCATGGCCAGTAAAATAATTGCGTCTTCACGATTGCTGGCCATTTCTCCGCAAATTGAAACTTCAGTGTTGTGCTTTTCAGCCATATATATGATATGCTGGAACATTGCCGGAGCACCATTGGATAGAGGATCATAGCGCTGCGAAACGCGGACATTTTCACGATCTGCCGCGAAAAAATACTGCAATAGATCATTGGCACCTACGGAAATAAAATCTACTTTTGGCAATAAGTGATCAAGTTGCCAGACCATTGAAGGCGTCTCTATCATACACCCGATTTCCAGCTTTTCCGGAAGATCACTATGGCCAAAACGTGCCAGCCTTGCCACCTCTTGCTCAAGGAGGCTCTTGGCGTGCTCATATTCAGCTACTGTTGATACCAAGGGGAACATTACCCGTAATGTTTTGCCAGAAGCAGCATGGATAAGCGCCCGTAATTGATAACGAAACATGCCAGGACGATCCATTGCCATGCGAATTGCCCGCCAACCCATTGCCGGGTTTGTTTCTCTTTCCTGAGCCACATATGGCAGAACCTTATCTCCACCAAGATCCAAAGTGCGAAAAATCACCGGCTTTTTTCCCGCTGCTTGCAATACCTCACCATAAAATTTAATAAGCTGAGACTGTTTTGGTAAATGCTGGGCCAGCATAAATTGAAATTCCGTACGAAACAGCCCAATACCATCGGCACCCGTTGCATCTAATTGTGGAAGGTCAATTTGCAAACCGGCATTCAGCAATAATTGTACCCTCTGCCCATCGCGGGAAACCGTTGGTTTATCTCGCAATTTGGAAAATGCAGCCCGTCTTTGCTGCCGCACACGCAAACGCTCGTCAAAGCTGGCTCTGGTTTCTTCTGCAGGACGGATGCGTATAGAGCCGGTTTCTGCATCAACCAAAATAGTATCCGCTTCCGTCACAGCCGCCAAAAGTCCAGATAGACCACCAACAACCGGCAAGCGCATAGCACTGGCAACAATGGCCGCATGGGATGTTCGTGAGCCTTCCTCCAGAACCAGACCACGTAGCTTGCTGCGATCAAGCTCCAGCAACTCAGCCGGACCAATGTTTCGCGCCACCAAAATAGTATTATCCGGAAGCTCCGCAGCAATGTCAGCACCGCCCAAATGTCGTAACAGCCTGCTGGCCAGATCTTCCAGATCATGCAGGCGCTCCCGCAAATATGGATCTCTGGCCAATAACAGCCGGTGCCGGTACTCACCGCGAACACGTTCAACAGCCGCCTCTGCCGTTAGACCGGCAGATACAGATTCTTGCAATTTCTCCAGCCAGCTTTGGTCGCGGGCAAACATCCGATAAGCGTTCATTACCTCACGGGTTGGTTCACCAAATGCATGCCCCTTGCCCTCGAATAAACGATCAAGTGTTAATTGTAATTCCTCCAGAGCCAGTTCAATCCGTGAAAGCTCATAATCAGGGTCTTCTGCAATGCGTGAGCCTTCAACAACACTGGGCTCAAACAAAACAGCGCGGCCCATTGCCAGGCCATCAACAATCGTAAACCCGTCAAGAGCCATGGAATTACGAGAAGAAACATGAACGGTGTTCAGTTCTTCACTGCTAAGCAGCTCTCCAGAAGCAACCACTTCTGCCAGAACCATGGCAACGTTCTGTAATGCCTCAACCGCATCTTGACCAAACAGCCGTTCCTGACTGTCCTGAACAACCAGAACACCCAGTAATCTTCTGGCTCTTAGGATTGGCACACCTAAAAAGGATATATAATCCTGTTCCTTTGTTTCGGGGTGAAATGAAAAAGAGCTGTGAGTTTGGGCGTTTTTTACATGTAAGGGAACCATGGTTCTGGCCACCTCACCGACCAGTCCTTCATTGGGGGCAAGTCTGGTTTTGTGGACAGCCTCCGGGGCCAGACCTCTGGTTGCCCACAATTCCATGCGATCATCAGGAAGCCGAAGATAAACCGAACACACCTTTGCCTTCATATGATCTGCTATTACGCTGACCAATTGGTTTAGCCGCTGCGAAGATTCGGTGCGAGTTGCCATCACATCTCGAATTTTACGAAGCATATCTCTGGGGTTAGAGGCCGTGCTCATTTAGGATTCCCGTCCAAAGCAAAAGCAAAATGTAAAGCCCGCACCGCACTTTCAACCTGTTCATCGGTAATTAAAGCGCTAATGCGAAGCTCTGAAGTTGCCACAGCATCAATTATAATCCCCGCCGAGGCAAGAGAGGAAAAAAATCTATCAGCCATCCCGTATTGCGAACGAAGACCAAGCCCAACCACAGAAATTCTGGCCATATTTTCCTTGGCGTCCATAGTCTTGTACAAGCCCGCCAATTGCTGCTGGCGCAAGCATTTTACAACAGACCCATGATCCTGCCGTGACGTGGCAAACACCAAATTAAACGTCGCCAAATCCGATGCCGGCCCCAAGGCCAGTAAATCACTGTTTATGCCAGCAATTGCCAACTCGGCAAATATTTTCTGCGCCGCGCCAGTGCCGCGCTTCAAGCCGGTTAAGCTAACCCGGGACTGATCCCGCGAATACGCAATGCCGCTAACAAGATGGTTCTCAAGACCTTCGGAAATTTCTGTACCCGGCCCCTCCTTAAAAGTGGAGGTCACCCTAAGGTCAAGGTTTTCTGCCAAGGCCAGTTCCACTGCACGGCTGTGCAATACTTTTGCCCCGTTGGAGGCCATTTCCAGCATTTCCGAGGCACTTAACCTTGAGATTAGTCTTGCCTCTGGAACTATGGACGGATCGGCTGTAAATACTCCGTCTACATCCGTATAAATATCACAGCGGTCAGCCGCAATTGCTGCCGCTAAGGCTACTGCTGAAACATCAGACCCCCCACGACCCAAAGTCGTGATTTTCCCGGTGATGGTCACGCCCTGAAAGCCGGTTAGTACCGCGATATTTCCACGATCCAAATCATCACAAAACTGCTGACTGGCTGCTGTTCTAAGACGAGCCTGCCCGTGATTATCATCGGTAATCAGACCGGCCTGCCAGCCTGTCCAGCTTCGCGCCCTATAGCCCATTTGCCGCAACATCATCACCAACAAGCCAGCATTGATTTGTTCTCCGGATGATAGAACAAGATCAGCCTCATCCTTGTGTTGATGATCAGGATCAAGTTTGGCCATGCGAACGCCCAGCTCATTAGTCATTCCCGCAGGAGCCGAAACCACAACCGCCACCTGATACCCGGCTTTAACTTCACGTGCTATATGCTCGGCACATATGCGCAAGCAGTCATTGTCTGCTGTTGATGTACCTCCAAATTTCATCACAATTCGCGCCAAACTTCTGTTCCTTTTCTTTTCACGCCTGTAAGGTGGGTCACTAATTGACTTAAGGGGTTAACATATGGAACCGGCAAACCCAAAGACTGTTTCTGCCGCAGCCAGCATTGATGCAAAGGAAGTGGCCAAATTTGCGGCCATGGCTGAAGAATGGTGGGATCCTGCGGGAAAATTCAAGCCCTTGCATGAATTTAACCCGGTACGCCTGGCATTTATTCGCAAGCACCTGCTCGCCCATTTTGATTTGGACAATAGGGCCCGCAAGCCACTATCCGGACTGCGTCTGCTTGATATTGGCTGTGGCGGCGGGTTGCTTAGCGTTCCCATGGCCCGGCTTGGAGCCAGGGTAACAGCAGTTGATGCTGCAGCACAAAATATTGCCACAGCCCGCCATCATGCCTCGCAAATAGGACTTGATATTGATTTTCGCCACAATACATCAGAACAACTTTTGGCCGAGAATGTGTCACCTTTTGATATTATTTTGAACATGGAGGTGATTGAGCACACCGCAGACAGACATTCTTTCTTGTCTTCATGTACAAAGTTATTGGCGCCGGGCGGCATTATGATTGTGGCCACTTTAAACCGCACCGCCAAAGCCAGAGCACTGGCAATTTTTGCTGCTGAACGGATCTTGCGTTGGCTGCCACCAGGAACCCATGAATATGAAAAGCTGGTACGGCCAGAAGAAATCAAGGTGCCGCTGGAAGAGTTCGGCCTGCAGGTAACCGGCCCATTCGGTGTCAGCTATAATCCCATATCCCGCCAATGGAGTGAAAGCAGCGACACCTCAATCAATTATATGATGCTGGCAAAAAAGAACGCATAGATGAGTTAAAAGCCAGGCCCCCAACCATGATATCCTGACCCTATCGCCAGCCTGATTGCAGGTTTTGACAAAAAAACTGCATACAGTTTACACCGAATGTTATAGACATGAAAAAAATGGGGAGGCTGTTATGATTTTTTTCAAGCTAATAGAAGGTTTTGTTGCCGCAGCAACTGCTCCGGGCGCAGATTTGCCCGTATCACGCAAGCAAATTAACGGTATTGAATACACTGTTTTTGATGCAGTTCCGCCTTCTTTGGCATCGATGTTCGCCATGATGCAACAGCATAATGAACTGCCATTTGTGGTAGAGGACGGCACCCGCCACAGCTTCATAAGCGTATATCAACGAGCAACAAAACTGGCCAATGCAATGGTTGATCAAGGCGTAAATAAAGGCGACAGGGTCGCCATTTTTATGCGCAACCGGGTGGAATGGGTCATCAGCTTTATTGCTGCCAGCATGGCAGGAGCCGTTGCAACCCCGTTAAACTCCTGGTGGGGATCAAATGAACTGGACTTTGTCATTAAGGATGCGGGCATTAGCATGTTAATAGCTGATCCGAAACGTGCGCGGCATGTGGACAGTATCAGCAAGCCTCCTGCAGATTTAATCAAGATCATTTGTTGCGCGGCACCAGACACATTTACCAACTGGTTGCATATGGATGAACTGGAGGCCGCTATCGCGATAACAAATCCGCCAGCGATCGAAATTTTACCAGAGGACGATGCCTGCCTGATGTATACTTCCGGCTCTACCGGCACACCAAAGGGAGCAGTTTCCACTAATCGTGCCGTAGTTTCCGCTGTCTTTGGCTATGCACTTATGGGTCTGGCGCTTAAATTTTATAAAAATGGCGGCAAAATGGTGGATGATGCAGGAACACAAATGTCAACTCTGGTTCCGATCCCCCTGTTTCATGTCACAGGATGTGTGGTTATTTTTCTGGTCTCCATAATCGCAGCCAGAAAAATGGTTTTAATGCGCAAATGGGATGTTCAAGATGCAATGAAATTGATTGAAGAGGAGAAAATAATCTCCCTTACCGGCGTACCCACCATGACTGCAGACCTGTTAAATGCGCCAAACAGGGAAGATTTTGACCTTTCCAGTCTCACAGATTTAGGTGCCGGTGGAGCAGCACGTCCGGCAGATCAGGTCAAAGCCCTTG
>JALSYJ010000238.1 GCA_027071965.1 Robiginitomaculum sp.
GGCCAATATAAGCTTTCATCTTGAACAGATTGGAATTGTTCCTGACCATGATTACGGGGTAAGAGCAGCAATATCATTATTAGTTATGCTGGTCAGCTTAATCGGCGGGCGCATCATACCCAGCTTCACCAGAAACATTCTAAAACGACGTGGAAGTCAGCACTTACCCGCTAAATTTAACATTATTGATCGCTTAACATTGATCATGACTATAGTAGCCGGCCTCAGCTATACATTTGCACCCGTTTCATGGATCACCGGTTTTTTAGCAATTGCATGTTCTGTTTTGCAATTCTGGCGACTTAGCCGATGGTGCGGCTTTCGCGTGCTGTTTGAGCCAATGTTGTGGATTTTACACTTGTCTTATTTATGGATAGGTATTGGTTTTGGCCTGTTAGGTTTGAGCGTTTTTTTACAAGAACTACCGCCAAGTGCAGCCATTCACGCCTTCACCACCGGTGCCTTTGCCTCAATGATACTGTCAATAATGACTAGAGCCAGTCGTGGGCATACGGGGCGTTCCCTACAAGCCGATAAATGGACGACTGTCATCTATATAAGCATATCCTTTGCTGTATTGACCCGCGTATTAAGCTCTGTTTTTGCTGCGACCATTTATTATCATGGCGCAACCTTGCTCTGGCTACTTGCTTTTGGTGTTTTTATAATAGCATATTGGCCGGTGCTGATTGGTAAAGATGCACGGGTTAAATAATATTGAAGGTTCATATCAAACAAAAAGGCCGCCGGAATAAACCAGCGGCCTTTTTCTTCATGATAATTATGTACGTGTTATTCTGCAGAATCAGCGATTTCTTCTGGTAATGGCTCAATTGCGGCGGCTTTTGCCGCCTCGCGAACCGCAAGTTCTTCGGCATCACGTTCATCAGCAACTTTCTGGAACACCCGATGGGCAGCTCCAGTACCAGCCGGTATCAATCGACCAACAATCACGTTTTCCTTCAGGCCTTCAAGGTAATCAGACTTGCCCTCAACAGCCGCCTGGGTAAGAACCCTTGTAGTTTCCTGGAACGAGGCCGCAGAAATAAATGAATTGGTTTGCAGACTTGCTTTGGTAATACCAAGCAATACCGGTTTTGCAATTGCCGGTTTGCGTTTTTCCGCTTCGGCTTTTTCCTGAATGCGGTCAAATTCCAGACGATCAAGCTGCTCACCTTTTAACAGATCAGTCTCGCCGCCGTTTACCACTTCAACTTTCTGCAGCATCTGGCGGACAATCACCTCAATATGCTTGTCATTGATCGGTACGCCTTGCAAACGATATACATCCTGAATTTCATTGACCAGATATGCAGCCAATGCCTCAACACCCATAATCTGCAAGATATCATGCGGCGCAGGATTACCATCAAGCAGTGCTTCACCGCGCCTGATCAAATCACCGTCCTGCACATTCATGTGCTTGCCTTTTGGAACCAGGAACTCGGATTTTGGCATTTCCTCGTCCTCAGGAACGATGAAAATTTTGCGCTTGTTTTTATAATCACGGCCAAATTCAACCCGGCCATCAATATCAGCCAGAATAGCATGGTCTTTTGGCTTGCGTGCCTCAAACAGCTCGGCCACCCGTGGCAGACCACCAGTGATGTCCCGGTTCTTTGCCCCTTCGGTTGCAATCCGGGCAATTACAGTACCCGGCGCAACAGTGTCACCATCTTCAACGGACAGAATTGAGCCAACCGCCAATACATAATTGGCAAGTTTCCCACCTTCCATGACCACCGGTTCACCCTTGTCGTCCAAAATAGTGATTTTTGGTTGCAAGGTGGCGCCTCGCTTTACAGCGCGCCAATCAATAATCACCCGCGAAGAAATACCCGTAGCTTCGTCAGTTTCCTCTTTTACCGAAACGCCATCTACAACATCCAATAGTTTCACTTCACCGCCAGCTTCGGCAATGATTGGCAAGGAGTACGGATCCCATTCGCAAATACGCTGCCCCCGTTTGACCTTGCTACCCTCTTTGGCCAGCAATTTAGAACCATAAGGAACTTTATAGGACTCGCGTTCTTTGCCTTTACTGTCCACAATGGACACAACCATTGAACGGCTAAGTACAATGATACCGCCAGAGGCATCGGTAACCGTAGAGGAATTGGAAAACGCGAGTTTGCCCTGATGAGCGCTTTCAATGAATGATTGCTCGGACACCTGCGCGGCACCGCCAATGTGGAAGGTACGCATGGTTAGCTGGGTTCCCGGCTCACCGATTGACTGCGCCGCAATCACGCCAACAGCTTCACCCAAGGAAACAGGAACGCCCCTTGCCAGATCACGACCATAACAAGTAGCACAAACACCGAGCTTGGTTTCACAGGTCAAAGCAGACCTGACCTTGATTGACAATACTTCGGCCGCATCAATTTCCGCTACCAGTTTTTCTTCAAGATATGTATCTTGTGCTGCGATCACTTCACCGGTTTCCGGGTGGACAATATCCTCTGCACACACCCGACCCAATACACGTTCACCAATTGATACCACGATCTCACCGGCATCAACCACAGGCGTAATCTCAATACCACTGTCAGTCCCGCAATCTTTCTCGCGGATGATGCTGTCTTGTGCTACATCCACCAAACGCCGGGTCAGATATCCTGAGTTAGCGGTTTTTAGCGCAGTATCAGCCAGACCTTTACGAGCACCGTGAGTGGAAGAGAAGTATTCAGAAACAGACAAACCTTCCTTAAAGTTGGAAATAATCGGTGTTTCAATAATCTCACCAGATGGTTTGGCCATAAGGCCGCGCATGCCAGCAAGTTGCTTCATCTGGTTCTTGGAACCACGGGCACCGGAATGTGCCATCATAAATACCGAATTGATCGCCTCTACAGGATTGCCGTCTTTCTTGCGGCGCGACATGGTATCCATCATTGCATCGGCAACCCTATCGGTACATTTTGACCATGCATCAACGACCTTGTTGTATTTTTCACCGCGAGTAATCAAGCCTCCAGCATACTGGCTTTCATAATCGGCAACCATTTCGCGGGTTTCAGTGACCAGCGTTTTCTTTTCCTCCGGGATAATCATGTCATCCTTACCAAAAGAAATACCGGCGCGGGCCGCCTCACGGAAGCCAAGCGACATAAGGCGATCACAAAACACCACAGTCGCTTTTTGTCCGCAATGGCGATACACCACGTCTATCACATCACTAATGGCCTTTTTGGTCATCAATTGCTCGGTTAGCGAAAATGGAACCTTGGCATGTTTGGGCATCAGGTCAGCAATCATGTAACGACCCGGTGTGGTATCATATACTTTGGAGACCTTATTGCCATCAGCATCTACCGTCGCATAGCGAGCCTTGATTTTAGCATGAATACTTAAAAGGCCCTCTTGCATTGCCGCTTCGATTTCTGCCATATCGGCAAAAACCATACCCTCGCCTTTTTGCTTGTCCATTTCCAAAGACAAGTAATACAGGCCAAGAATTATATCCTGTGAAGGAACAATGATCGGTTTGCCGTTTGACGGTGACAATATGTTGTTTGTTGACATCATCAGCACCCGGGCTTCAAGTTGTGCCTCCATCGAAAGCGGCACATGAACAGCCATCTGGTCGCCATCAAAGTCAGCATTAAACGCCGTACAGACCAATGGGTGCAATTGAATGGCCTTGCCTTCAATCAATTTTGGCTCAAACGCCTGAATCCCAAGCCGGTGCAAGGTTGGCGCCCGGTTTAGCAATACAGGATGCTCACGAATAACTTCATCGAGAATATCCCAGACTTCGGGACGTTCTTTTTCCACCATCTTTTTAGAGGCTTTGACGGTGCCGGAAATTCCCTTGGCATCAAGCCGCGCATAAATAAATGGCTTGAATAATTCCAATGCCATTTTCTTTGGCAGGCCGCATTCATGCAGCTTCAACTCCGGGCCGACCACGATCACCGAACGACCTGAGTAATCAACCCGTTTTCCAAGCAAGTTCTGCCGGAAACGGCCCTGCTTGCCTTTTAGCATATCGGCCAGAGATTTTAACGGGCGCTTATTGGCGCCAGTAATGACCCGACCACGACGGCCATTGTCAAACAATGCATCTACGGATTCCTGCAACATCCGCTTTTCATTGCGAATAATAATGTCCGGAGCACCAAGCTCCATCAGCCGCTTCAAGCGATTATTGCGGTTGATCACCCGGCGATACAAATCATTCAAATCAGAAGTGGCAAACCGGCCACCATCAAGCGGAACCAGAGGACGCAATTCCGGCGGGATAATAGGAACCACGGAGAGAATCATCCATTCAGGGCGGTTTTTTGATTCGATAAATGCATTTACCAGCTTTAGCCGCTTGACATATTTGACCAGTTTTAGCTGGCTTCCGGTTTCAGCAATATCCTGACGAAGCTGTTCAGCCTCTTTCTTCAGGTCAATACCCATCAGAATTTCACGAATGGCTTCAGCCCCAATACCGGCAGTAAAGCTGTCTTCGCCAAACTCTGCCTGAGCTTCCAGATATTCCTCTTCCGTAAGCAAAGCCCGGTCTTCCAAAGTGGTCAGACCCGGCTCCAGCACAATATACTTTTCAAAATACAACACCCGCTCAATATCTTTGAGCGGCATATCAATAATCAGACCAATACGACTGGGCAGGCTTTTCAAGAACCAGATATGCGCAACCGGTGCCGCCAGATCAATATGACCCATACGTTCACGACGAACCCGCTGTAATGTAACCTCAACACCGCATTTCTCGCAAATAATACCCTTGTATTTCATGCGCTTATATTTGCCACACAAACACTCGTAATCCTTGGTCGGGCCAAAGATACGGGCACAAAACAAGCCATCACGTTCCGGTTTGAATGTCCGGTAATTGATTGTCTCCGGTTTCTTGATCTCGCCATGTGACCAAGAGAGAATTTTTTCCGGGCTGGCAAGCGAAATTCGAATGCGGTCGAAGCTGGGGGCTTCAGCAGCAGGGTTGTACACATTCATGATGTCTTTGTTTGACGAATGGTTCATGGGGCCGGTCTCCAAGTAAGGGAGGTTTGCGAGCCAGTGAAACTACCGGCCCGCGTAAAATCAGGTTCTAATTATTGGTCAATTCCACGTTTAAACCAAGTGAGCGCATCTCTTTGACAAGAACATTGAAGCTCTCAGGAATACCCGCTTCAAATGCATCATCTCCGCGCACAATTGATTCATACACCTTGGTTCGACCCGCAACATCATCTGACTTGACCGTCAGCATTTCTTTTAGGGTATAGGCCGCACCATAGGCTTCAAGTGCCCATACTTCCATTTCACCGAAGCGCTGGCCACCAAATTGGGCTTTACCGCCCAATGGCTGTTGCGTGACCAGTGAGTACGGACCAATGGATCTGGCATGGATCTTGTCATCAACCAAATGGTGAAGTTTAAGCAAATACTTAATACCAACAGTAACCGGGCGCTGGAAACGCTCACCAGTTCTGCCATCCCACAGCCATGACTGGCCAGAAGTGGAAAAGCCGGCTTTGGTCAGCATTTCGTTGATTTCTTCTTCCGAAGCTCCATCAAAAACAGGTGTGGCCATCGGTACGCCTTTGGTCAGATTGCCGGCAAGTTCCAGCAGTTCTTCGTTCTTGCGTGGTAATTTGTATTTTTCACCATAAATATCAACCAGCTTATCGCGCAATGGCTTGATATCCTGAGTTTCCTGATAGGCTTCGTACGCGTCACCAATTTGCAATCCAAGACCAGCAGATGCCCAGCCCAAATGAGTTTCCAGGATCTGTCCAACATTCATCCGGCTTGGCACCCCAAGCGGATTCAGAACAATATCCACCGGACGGCCATCTTCAAGATATGGCATGTCCTCTACCGGGTTGATTTTGGAGATCACACCCTTATTGCCGTGACGACCGGCCATTTTATCGCCGGGCTGTAATTTACGCTTCACCGCAACAAAGACTTTAACCATCTTCATCACACCTGGCATTAAATCGTCGCCGCGCTGTAATTTATCGACCTTGTCGTCAAAACGGGCATCCAGACGAGCCTTGGCCTCTTCGTACAATTTACGAAGTGACTCAACTTCGGCCATGGCCTTTTCATCATCAAGACCAATTTTCCACCAGTCCTGACGGGAAACGGTTCCAGAGAGGGATTCTTCGTCAATCTTGCCCTTGGTAAAGCCCTTGGGCCCTGAAACAGCGGTTTTGCCGAGCAGAAGATCATGCAAGCGCCCAAAAATATTGCGCTCCAAAATGACAAGCTCATCATCACGATCCAGACCCAGGCGCTCAATCTCTTCACGCTCAATGGTCAATGCGCGCTGATCCTTGTCAACGCCATGACGGTTAAACACCCTCACTTCAACTACTGTTCCGGCAACGCCAGGAGGCAGGCGCAAAGAAGTGTCACGAACATCAGAGGCTTTTTCACCAAAAATTGCCCGCAGCAATTTTTCTTCCGGCGTCATCGGGCTTTCACCTTTGGGTGTCACCTTGCCTACCAGAATATCACGAGGTTCAACCCGTGCACCAATAGCCACAATCCCGCTTTCATCAAGATTGCGCAAGGCCTCTTCACCTACATTTGGAATATCACGAGTGATTTCCTCCGGCCCCAGCTTGGTATCGCGGGCTGCCAGTTCAAACTCATCAATATGAATTGACGTAAACACATCATCGCGCACAATGCGTTCGGAAATAAGGATACTGTCCTCATAATTGTATCCGCTCCACGGCATGAATGCCACCATGACATTCTTGCCCAGCGCCAGTTCACCCATATCGGTAGATGGGCCATCCGCGATAATATCGTCAACATCCACAAGATCGCCAACTTTAACCAATGGCCGCTGATTGATGCATGTATCCTGATTGGAACGCTGAAACTTCAACAAGTTATAAATATCAACCCCGGAAACAGTCATGTCTGTCTCACCAGTAGCACGAACAACAATACGGGTTGCGTCTACCTGCTCAACAATACCTTTGCGCTTGGCGATCACTGCAGCACGGCTATCTCTGGCAACCACGGCTTCCATGCCGGTTCCGACCAATGGCGCTTCGGCATCCACAAGCGGCACCGCCTGACGTTGCATGTTTGAACCCATCAGAGCCCGGTTCGCATCATCATGTTCCAGAAACGGAATCAGCGCCGCAGCAACCGAAACCACCTGCTTTGGCGAAACATCAATAAAATCAATTTGGTCACGCGGCGTTAGCACCACATCACCAGCAACCCGGCAAGTCACCAGATCATGGGCAAATTTGCCATCCTTAATGGTAGAGTTTGCCTGCGCAATTACGTATTTTGCTTCTTCTACTGCCGAAAGATAAACTACCTTGTCCAGCAACTTGGCGTTCTTCACCTGACGGTAAGGGCTTTCAATAAAGCCATACTTGTTGATACGGGCAAAGGTGGCCAATGAATTAATCAGACCAATATTTGGCCCCTCTGGTGTCTCAATCGGGCAAATCCGGCCATAGTGGGTCGGATGCACATCGCGCACCTCAAAGCCCGCACGTTCGCGGGTCAAACCGCCCGGCCCAAGAGCCGAAACTCGGCGTTTGTGGGTGATTTCGGACAAGGGATTATTCTGATCCATAAATTGCGATAATTGTGAAGAACCAAAAAACTCTCTCACAGCCGCAGCAGCAGGTTTTGCATTGATTAAATCATGGGGCATAACCGTATCAATATCGACACTACCCATGCGTTCCTTGATCGCGCGCTCCATGCGCAACAGACCAATGCGATATTGATTTTCCATCAACTCACCAACCGAGCGCACCCGGCGATTGGCCAGATTATCAATATCATCAACCTGCCCACGGCCATCACGCAGATCAACCATGGTTTTTAGAACTGCCAGAATGTCCTCATTACGAAGAACACGCACATCATCCGGGCAATCCAGATCCATACGCATGTTCATTTTAACCCGGCCAACCGCTGAGAGATCATAGCGCTCAGGATCAAAGAACAGACCATTAAACAGGCTTTCAGCCGTTTCCGGAGTTGGCGGCTCACCGGGACGCATTACCCGATAAATATCAATAAGCGCTTCTTCGCGATTATTATTCTTGTCGGCAATCAGGGTATTTCGGATATATGGCCCGACAGTGCGGGCATCAATATCAAGCAGGCTAAGGGATTTTACGCCAAACTCCTTTACCGCCTCAAGGTTTTCCTCGGTAATTTCCTCACCGGACTCGGCAATGATTTCTCCGGTTTCCATATTTACGATATCTTCGCCAAAATATCTGCCATACATTTCCGCATCGCTTAAAATAAGCTTTTTCAAGCCATTCTCCGCAAGCTTGTTAGCAGCACGAGCCGACAATTTGCGCCCTGCAGGCGACACTACCTTACCTGTTGAAGCGTCAATCAGATCACTGGTAGGCTTTACCCCACGCCAACGCTCGGCCTGAAATGGAATGGCCCAGCCCTTTTTAGAATAAGATGCTGTAATGCTTGAATAAAACTCTGCCAAAATAGCATCGCGATCAAGACCCAACGCATATAACAAGGTGGTCACAGGCAATTTGCGACGCCGGTCAATACGGACAAACAGGATATCCTTGGAGTCAAACTCAAAGTCCAGCCATGACCCGCGATATGGAATAATTCTGGCCGCAAATAGGAATTTGCCGGAAGTTGATGATTTGCCCTTGTCATGATCAAACAATACACCCGGAGAACGGTGCATCTGACTTACAATTACCCGCTCGGTACCGTTAATTACAAAGGTGCCCTTGTCAGTCATCAAGGGAATATCACCCATGAACACATCTTGCTCTTTAATATCTTTGACCGAACGGGCGCCAGTATCCTCATCCGTATCAAATACGATCAGACGCAGTTTTACTTTCAACGGAGCAGCATAGGTTATATCGCGCTGCTGACACTCCTCCACGTCAAACTTTGGCTTTTCAAAATCATATGACACGTATTCAAGCTGAGCTGTTTCAGCAAAATCACGAATTGGATATACAGACTTGAATACAGCTTGAATGCCACGATCAACCCGGTCGACACTTTTGACTTCCCGTTGCAAAAATTGCTCATATGAGCTTTTCTGCACCTCGATCAGGTTGGGCATTTGCACTGTTTCAACAATGTTTCCAAAAGATTTGCGAATTCGCTTTTTGTCCGTGAACGACAACGACATCTTGCTTCCTTTCGCGGGAGCCAGGCCCGCAATTCCCGGTTTTGAGACAAACCGACCAAATTTTCCATTCCCAGCCGGCAAACCGGCTTTTCCATGCTTTTGCCAGGGAACATCACAAAAGCGTCAAAACCGCCAAACGGGTCACCCGGAAAACACCGGATAACCCGCCTGACAAAACAAGCAAATGCTTATTTAATTTCGACCGTACCGCCTGCAGCTTCGATCTTGGTTTTAATTTCTTCGGCTTCGTCCTTAGAAACACCTTCCTTGATCGCTTTAGGAGCAGATTCAACTAGTTCCTTGGCTTCTTTAAGGCCAAGACCGGTAATACCCCGGACTTCCTTAATAACACCAATTTTCTTGTCGCCGAATGATGCAAGCATGGCTGTAAACTCAGTTTGCTCTTCGGCAGGAGCAGCATCACCGCCGCCTGCAACTGCAGCAACAGCCACAGGAGCCGCAGCAGATACGCCCCATTTGTCTTCCAGAAGCGTAGCCAATTCGGCGGCTTCCAATACAGTCAATGCAGAAAGTTCATCTGCAATTTTTTCCAGTTTAGACATTTTCGTCTTCCTTTAGTTAGTTTTGTTTCGGTTCGATGCGGTGAATGACAATCAGGTTTAC
>JALSYJ010000239.1 GCA_027071965.1 Robiginitomaculum sp.
AAAAAGCAGGAATATCCAGATCACCGTCACGAAACGGCGTCACCAAAGCTGGAATTGAACCAAAAAACATAGAAATTCTCATTGGTTTAATGCTGATGTTGTATTTTCAGGCTTTAGCCTCGCAGGTTTTGAAACCAGCCTGTTTTAAGTCTGGTTGGTATAGCACCTTCTTGGTGTGGTCAAATCCACCAGACTATAATTTTAACCAAAAGTATATATGATCAGCAACATTAACCAGCGGGGATTTATTCTCCTTTCAAGATTTTTTGCTAGTAGTTTTACATAATTTTTTGTTAGAAAGAGCAATGCGGTTTTTCACCTTCTTATTTTTGCTGATGGCGTTTGCCCCATTTGCTTGGGCAGGCGTGCTGTCGCCTTCACTAAAACCGGTGCCGCATAACACTTCTCAGCTCCTGCAGGATACTGAATTTACTCATTTTCGCAAAGCCATACAGGCTGCAAATGATAAGCGCTGGAATGAGGCCAGAGGTTATCGAGCCGGTGTAATGCATCCAGCCGCAGCAGGATTGATTGACTGGAAGATTGCCCTTAATGATAAAGATGCCAGCTATTTTGAACTGGCCTTGGCTGTGCAGTCTTTGGAAGACTGGCCACGACACAGAAAAATCCGTCTGCTGGCTGAAGAAAAAATTTCCGGATCCGGCATGCAGGCCAGCGCTATCGCCGACTGGTTTTCCTTGTGGCCGGCAATATCAGGATCCGGGAAAATAGCCGAAGCCGAAGCCCTGCTTGCTCTGGGCAAATATGATGATGCCAAAGCTATTTTAATAGATGCTTGGCGCAATAATTTTTTACCCAAGAAGGTATTTTACGAGACGCTCAAAAAACACGGTAATCTGTTTACACAAGAAGACCATATCGCCAGAGTTAATATGCTACTGTGGGCACAAAGAGCGACCGAGGCACAAAAGCTGCTATCGCGATTGCCTAAAGATATCAAAGCCCTAAGCTCTGCCCGTATTCGCCTGATGCGCCGTAATCGTGGTGTTGACAAGGCTCTGGCCAAAGTACCGACAAAACTGCAAACTCACCCCGGCCTGCTCTACGAACGAGCAGTATGGCAAAGAAAAGCCGGGCGAAATAAAAAAGCCTTGCAGTTAATTCTGGCGATCCCGGCCAAAGTCGGAAATGCTGCCGGTCAAAAAAGATTGTGGAAAGAGCGGCACCTGCTTGCTCGCAAGGCCCTAAAAGACAATGATTATAAAACTGCCTACCAACTGGCCAGAGCCAATGGATTTGAGCGGGGGGGAAGTTTTGCCGAAGGCGAATGGCTGGCTGGATGGCTAGCATTAAGAAAATTAAACAAGCCGGAGCTTGCGCAGACTCATTTTGAGAAATTGGCTAAAAATGTGCGCACACCAATCTCAATGGCCAGAGCCCATTACTGGCTTGGCAAATCATTACAAGCTCAGAACAAGGAAGAAGCTGCCGCTGTTGAATTTGATACTGCCTCAGGATTTTATTTCACATTTTACGGGCAATTGGCACAACAGGAAATTGGCCCAGGATATATCACCATGGGTAATGACCCGGAACCTGATCAATGGGCCGTTATCGTTTTTGAAAACCATCCGCAGGTTCAAGCCCTAAAACTGCTGGCTTTGGTTGGCGACACCACGGCATATCGAAGGTTTAGCTACCATCTGGATGACCTGTTACCAGGGGCTGTGGATCATGTAATGCTGGCCCGCCTCAATCGCGAGAACGGCTATAATGGAATTGCCGTTCGCGCAGCCAAGGCCGCCCTGTATCGCAATGAAATACTACCCGAAAGCCAGTGGCCATTGATTGAAATAGGCCAACATATCAACCAACCTGAACCGGCTTTGGTGTTGGCATTGTCACGACAGGAAAGCGAGCTTAACCCCAAAGCAATCAGCCATGCTGGAGCCCGTGGACTAATGCAGCTAATGCCCGGAACTGCAAAAACAACAGCACGGCAAAACGGTGTGAAATACCGAAAAAGCTGGTTGGTTGATGATCCGGAATATAATCTTAAGATCGGGGCCTTTCACTTGCAGGAACTGCTTGAGGAGTTTGACGGCTCCTATATTTTAAGTGCTGCAGCCTATAATGCAGGGAGATCACGCGCTCATAAGTGGATTGAGGAATACGGTGATCCGCGGCTCGCTGTTGATCCAGTTGACTGGCTGGAAAGTATTCCTTTTTCTGAAACCAGAAACTATGTACAACGGGTTTTGGAAAACATACAGATTTACCGAAACCGCCTGTCTGACCGACCATCACTTATCAGGCTTAATGAAGACATTAATCGCGGAAGAACCGGGTAGTTACTACGCCTTGGCCCCAAGCGCCTGTTGAAAAATATCCGGATCAACATTACCGCCTGTAGCTACCACACAGACAGGGCCATTTCCCGGGGCTTTTCCATTTATGACCGCCGCCAGCGATGCGGCACCGCCCGGCTCAAGTACCAGTTTCAAATGAAAAAAAGCAGCC
>JALSYJ010000240.1 GCA_027071965.1 Robiginitomaculum sp.
GTCTTGGCTTACTGTTATTGCTATTGCTGGCTTATTTGCTGTTCTGGCCGGTTGCAATCAGCCCCGTGGCCTGGCAGGCTCCACAAGCAACTGGATATACAGGCCCCTATGCCAGCAATACAAAACTGGCCGAGCTTAGCAATATCGACTTGCAAGGCTATAGCGGCCCCGAAGATGTAACTTCCGCCATAATTGACGACATTTTGTACTTGTTTGTGGCTACTCATGAAGGAGTTATCCTGAAAGTAAATCCGGACACAGGCGAAATAGAGCCGTTCGCAGACACTCAGGGGCGACCATTGGGGCTGGAGTTTGATGCCGACGGCAATCTGATTGTTGCCGATGCCATGCGCGGCCTGCTGTCCATATCCCCAAGTGCCAAGATTACTCTTCTCAGCGATACTGTCGATGATGGCAGCAAGATTCTCTATGCTGATGATCTGGATATTGCCGCCGATGGCCGTATCTTTTTTTCTGATGCCTCAACCAGATTTTCAGCCAAGAAATACGGCGACACCCTCACCGCCAGCGTGCTTGACCTGATGGAACATTCATCAAATGGCCGATTATTGCTCTATAATCCGGCCACTGGTAAAACCAGCCTGGTCAAGGATGGCTTTAACTTTGCCAATGGCGTAGCCATGTGTCCTGATGATGCCTGTGTGTTCGTTGCCGATACCGGAACCTATTCTGTATGGAGGGTCTGGCTTGATGGCGACAAGGGTGGGCAAGTAGACAAAGTATTGACGAACCTGCCGGGCTTTCCTGACAATATTAACCGCTCCAGTGATGGAACCTATTGGCTGGGGCTGACCAGTCCGCGCCTTGCCGCCATTGACGCTCTGGCGGACAAGCCTTTTTTACGCAAAATAGTCATGCGCCTGCCCGAGCGTTTCAAGCCCGCGCCCCTAGCCTATGGCATGGTGATCAATTTTGGGTTTGACGGCTATATACTGAACCAGTTTCAGGACCCAAAAGGTGCCTACCCGACCACTACCGGGGCATATGATGCTGATGATGGCTGGCTCTATATTACATCACTAAGCTCCAAAACTCTGGGGCGAAAGGGATGGAGCCAACCAAGAGTTCCCAAAAGTCAGCCTTTGGACGAATAGTTCTAATAACAGGTTCATCAGAACCGCCAAAACACCGGCAAACCCGGATTAAAAAACCTTATCCTCATTTTCCCACGGGATAAGGGTAAGGGAAGGCGCAGGGGGAGTTATTGGACTGCCGGTTTATTTAATCGCAGGCAAGTGCCAAAACCCTTTTGTTTTATAGGCCTTGAGAAGAAATATTTACCTGTCAAAGAGCATTTGTTTGGGTGCGCGGCCCCCCAGCCCTTACATTATAACAGTTCTGGCAAGTGCGGGCATCATTATCACTTATCCCCTTATTGTAAGGGTCAGCCAGTACCCATCAGGGTCATTTAAGGGTAAGTTTATTACCAACAAGTGCTTTTTGGGTATGATTACAGGGGATATCAAGTATCACCCAAGGGACAGCAAAATTTGCACTGACCCTGACAAGTGACCCTATAAGTGACCCTTAAGAGTGCCCCTTACCACTGACCGTCATGATTGACCCTCACCAATCCAGTATAACCTTGCCGCTTTCGCCTGAGCGCATGCGCTCAAAACCTGCCTTAAAATCATCCACCCTGTAATGATCGGTGATGATCCCATCAACGCTCAAGCCCGACCCCAACATTGCCAGCATTTTATACCAGGTTTCAAACATTCGTCGGCCATAGATCGCCTGAATAGTCAAAGCCTTACCAACAATCATTCCCCAATTCACCCTGGTTTCGCCAGACGGAATACCAAGCATTGCAATTTTACCGCCCATAACCATGGTATCGGTCATTTGCGCAAAAGCAGGCTCAGCGCCAGACATTTCCAGACCCACATCAAAGCCCTCACTCATGCCAAGCTCACTCATCACATCGCGCAAGTCTTCCCTAGACACATTTACCGCCCGCACATCTGCTAAGTTCGCCGCCAGATCAAGGCGGGATTGGTTAATATCGGTAATCACCACATGGCGCGCCCCGGCATGGCGGGCAATGGCTCCTGCCATGGCACCAATTGGCCCGGCGCCGGTGATAAGCACATCTTCGCCCACCAGATCAAAGGTAAGCGCCGCATGGGTGGCATTGCCCAGCGGATCCAAAATCGCCCCCACATCATCAGGCACATGTTCCGGCAATGGCACTACGTTAAATGCGGGCAAGGCCAGATATTCGGCAAAGGCACCGTTAATGTTAACTCCAATACCCTTGGTATCGTGCGATAAGTGCCATTTACCTTCGCGGGCGGCCCGGGAGCGATCGCCAACCACATGGCCTTCGCCGGACACCCGAAGCCCGACCTTGTGGCGGGTGACATTTTTGCCCAATTCAACGATTTCGCCCATAAACTCATGGCCGGTTATCAGCGGCACCGGCACATTTTCCTGCGCCCATTGATCCCAGTTAT
>JALSYJ010000241.1 GCA_027071965.1 Robiginitomaculum sp.
TAATTTCATTTTGCCTTTTGCAATTTTGTACCCATATATAGCAAAATATTATGTAATCCCACCCGTGAAATTGGATCAATACCATGTCTGATACCAACGTAACCCTAAGCGCTAATGCCGCCAGGCGCATCAATGAAATAATGGAGCAGCAAAAACGCTATGCCTTGCGAGTGGGGGTAGTAGGTGGTGGCTGTTCAGGTTTTTCCTATACCTTTGACTTTGCCGATGCACCGACGGATGATGATTTGGTAATTGAGCGTGATGGAGCGACAGTGGTGATTGATGCTATGTCACTGGAGTTTTTAAGTGGCTCTGAAATTGATTTTTCAGATGAACTTATCGGAGCTGCTTTCAAAATTAACAATCCTAACGCCACTGCGGGTTGTGGCTGCGGCACCAGCTTTTCAGTTTAAGGGGTTTTTAGTGAAAATTGCCACATGGAATGTAAATTCGGTGCGAACTCGCATTGCAGCCATCACTGCTTGGCTGGCCGAGGCCAAACCAGATGTGGTTTGTTTGCAGGAGATCAAATGTCAAAGCGATCAGTTCCCGTATCTTGAGTTTGAGGATTTGGGTTATAATTGCGCGGTTTTGGGGCAAAAATCCTATAATGGTGTAGCGATCCTTTCCAAGTATGCAATTGAGGAGACCTTGCCGGGCTTGCCTGGTGGCGAAGGCGATGAACAGGCCAGGTATATCGAATGTGTGATTACTGCGGCAAAAGCTCCAATCCGGGTAGCCAGTATTTATCTGCCCAATGGCAATCCGAAGGAAACGCAAAAGTTTCCATACAAATTGCGCTGGATGGAAAGATTGCGCGATCATGCCAAATCCTTGCTGGCGTTTGAGGAACCGCTGATTTTAGCCGGAGATTATAATGTTATTGCCAAAGATGGTCATTGCTGGGATCCGGCTGTGTGGAGGGGTGATGCATTGATGGCTGATGAGACCCGCGCAAGATTTGCAGCTTTGCATTGGTTGGGACTTGCTAATGCCTGGGAAGTCAAAGACGGGCGCGATCACCAATACACATTTTGGGATTATCAGCGCGGGGCATGGGCCAAGGACCATGGCATTCACATAGACCATATTTTGCTATCAGCACAGGCCGCAGACCACCTGCAAGGGATTGAAATTGCCAAAAAAGTACGGGGAGTGGAAAAACCATCAGATCATGTGCCGGTAATTGCCGAGCTCGATTTATGAGCAATCGCAGCAAGTTTTTTCTTGTTCTGGCAGCCCTGTTGGCCGCAAGCTATTTGTTTGTACCGCAATTGTTTACGTTCCCGGCGCAGGCATTGATTAAATCCATGCCGATCTGGTTGTTGGCATTGATTGCCTGGCGGGAAGCGCCAATACGATATCGCACAGCCCTAAGTTTGGCATTGGTTTTTTCAGGTCTGGGTGATTTTATGCTGTCCAGTCCCTTTAATCTGGCATTTTTGACAGGAATGGCGGCGTTTTTTATCGCGCATTTGTTCTATTTATGGATTCTGACCCGTTATTTGCGTAAATGGAGCGAGCTGGATACTTCGCGGCGCACCATCATTGTTTTGATTGGTGTCTATGCGCTGGTTATGGGGGCGCTTGTTCTTCCAAAAACCGGCCCGCTAATGCCAGCAATTGCAGCATATTTTCTTATTTTGTCTTTAATGGTGGCGGCTAGCTTTGCCGGAACAGCATCGCGCTGGACACGATTGGGGGCAGTATTGTTTGTTTTATCCGATACCATGATCGGAATTGATCGTTTTGTCGCGCCATTGGGGTTTCGCCATCTTGCGGTAATGAGTAGCTATTATGCAGCGCAGATATTCTTACTGGCGGGAATTTGCTGGCAACGGCGTCAATAGATTTGATAATCAACACCTCATCAGAACCCAAGTCCGGCCCTTTGCACGTCCGTGCTTTCGGGCGTTCGACGGAGAAACGCCCCACCGGGGCCTTTCCGCCCGTCTCACCCATAGACATATCGGGCAACAAGTGAGTCAGAGCCGCTAAACTCGGCAATCATTTGCGATCCAGAATATGCGAACTGCCAAATGCCAGATGTGCCAGCAGTCTCGAGCAAGCGTCCATAGGCATCATAGCTAAGATTTGCAAAGCTTAGAGTTTCAGGGGTAGGCGGGCCGCTAACGGTGCTAACCGAGGTCAACTGATTATAAATGTTATAGCCATAACTACGATTGCCAGCAGAAGTCATATTTGGCGGGTGGCTAGGGTGTGGACTCAATTGACCACTGCCTGATAGCGAAGATGTGTACCATGGCTAGGAAGTTTCGAGAAAGCTTTTCGAAGCGGGTGGCCAGCCTTCGCATATCCTTCATTTTACAGAAGAACCGCTCAACGATATTGCGCATTCGGTAGAGGTTTTTGTCATGCGGGATCGGGGTTCTTGCATTTGATTTAGATGGAATGACTGCCAAGGCACCTTCGTCGGCAATGCGCTGGCGAATGCTTGCGCCGCCATAGGCTTTG
>JALSYJ010000242.1:0-1101 GCA_027071965.1 Robiginitomaculum sp.
CTTTGGCGTTATATTGTTCTGCCAGTGCTTCAAATTTATCCATGCTGGCCAGTGTCTGCTCCGGCGAGGTATTAAAGGCTGGCACTCGCTTAAACTCCCGGCTTTCAGGCATGTGATACAAGTCTCCTGTTAGTAGCACATTGCCAGCGTTTGGAAGCTTTACCAATAATGCAAGGTGTCCCGGAGTGTGCCCGGGGGTACGGATAATAGTAACACTGCCATCGCCAAATACGTCGTGATCCTGATCAATCAGTAATGGTTCCTGATCTTGTAATTTATCGTAAGTGTTCAATTGGGTAAGACCGGTTTCAGGGCCGGCGTTAAACATCCATTCCCGCTCAGAGGCATCAACAATCCATTTTGGCCCATTGGCAAACAAATTGGCGTTGCCAGTATGGTCAAAATGCGAATGTGACATGGCAAAATAAGAAATATTGGCAGGATCAACACCCAATTGTTCAAGTTGGCTGGCCAAAGTGACCGGAACGCTTACTCTAAATACGCCGTTTTGCACGCCTTCAGGGGATTGTGCTAATTCATCAGGAAGTCCGGCATCCCACATCAAGTCACCATTTTTGTGCCGGATCAGATAACAGCTATCTACGAATACTCGTGCCTGACCTGCAAATTCTCCACCGGTAGAAAATCCACCTAAATCCGAAATATCAATTTCGCCACAGGACAGCGCGTATAGTTTCAGGCCTGCTTCAGTTATTGGGTTAGATGCCTCGGATTTGGCGGTATCCTCAGTTGCCGCCGCAGTTGCGGCCGCAGTATCCGGCGCTTTTTTGTCATCCTGATTCTCAGCGGGATTTGGTACCCCGCAGGCCATCAGGGTTAGAACTGCTCCCGAAACGAGAAGTGTTTTGAATGCCATGATAGTTCTCCATATTTCGAGGTATAAGATATTTTGCTGCAAGTAATGCTCCCTGACAAGGGTATAGCGCCTATGCTGATTTGTTGAATTTATCAAAAATGGCATTTTGCAGATCGGAAAAGCCGGAAAAAACCCCATCAGCCCCCAGCTTTGCCACTGGCTTTTCGCTATAGCCGTGTTCCAGCAAAAAACAGTCTATTCCTGCTGCCCGTGCGCTTTGCAAA
>JALSYJ010000242.1:1111-9663 GCA_027071965.1 Robiginitomaculum sp.
GGCATCTTTAGCAGCGGCAGGATGGGTGGCTTCTAATACGTGGGCCGCGTCAGGCTTTTTAGCAGACACCGTATCGGCGCAAAACACTCCGCCAAAGTAAGGTATTAGTTCAAGGTTTTGCAAAATCGGCAAGGTAAGGCGCTCGATCTTATTGGTGCAAATTGTTAAATTTGCTCCTCGTTCCCGCAATTCCCGCAAGCAATCCACGGCACCGGGAAATGGTCTGGAGTGTATTGTGCAGTTTTTGGCATAATGGGTTAGCAATACCTCTAATAAGGTAGCAATTTTGGTTTCCTCAACTGGCAGGTTGTGATGCTGATGAGCCTCAATAAGCAGAGCTTTGGCTCCAAAACCAATAGTATTTCGCACAATGAACGGTAAAGTCGGCGGATGATTTGCCTGTGCCATGGCAAAGTTCAGGCTGGCAGTTAGGTCGGGGGCCGTGTCAACCAGTGTTCCATCCAGATCAAATGCTATGACTTTGCCTTCAAGTGAGTTTGTTATATCCATAAAATGAGGCTTTCATTTGGCTGGAACGGGGTGCAAGCTACAGGTACAGGTAATACAGTATAACTGATTCCTAATCGATAAAGCTGGAAAAAGGAAATATTGGATGTCCAACCCGCGTGCTGTAATCATTCTAGCGGCCGGTCACGGTTCTCGTATGAAGTCAAAACTGCCCAAGGTCTTACATGAAGTGGGAGGGCGCTCGATGTTTGACTGGCTGGTAGCGCTGGCGCGAGATGTGGAAGCCCAACGCATTGCGGCTATTGTTGGCACGCAAACCCCATTGGTTAAAGAGCGTGCCGTGGAGGTGCTGGGCGGTGGTGGTGTTGCGGTGCAGGAGCCACAATTAGGCACTGGTCATGCCACCGGTTTTGCCCGTGACATATTAAGCGATTTTGCAGGAGATGTTTTGGTAGTGTTTGCGGATTCGCCCCTGATCACTTCGGAAACAATAGAGCGGGTTTTTGTCGCTTTGCATGATGGCTTCTCGGTAGCGGTACTGGGGTTCGAGCCGGAAAATCCGGGGGCATATGGGCGACTTGTTGAAGATGAGAACGGAAATTTAACCCGTATCGTCGAGGCAAAGGATGCAACTGATGCGGAACTGGCTATCGGGCTTTGTAATTCCGGTGTGGTTGCGGCCAGCCGGGATTTATTGTTCAGCCTGCTTGATGAGGTAACCAATGATAATGCCAATGGCGAATATTATCTGACCGACATTATCGGCCTTGCTGTGGCCAGAGGGCTAAAGGCAAAGGCTGTACGAGCCTCATGTGATGAAGTGCTGGGGGTTAATTCACGCAGTGAGCTGGCAAGGGCCGAGCATATTTTTCAACAGCGCGCCCGTGCCAAAGCCCTTGCCGACGGAGTTAGTCTGCTGGCACCGGATAGCGTGCATTTTAACTTTGATACGGTTCTGGAGGCGGATGTGGTGGTGGAGCCAAATGTGGTATTTGGATCGGGGGTTACTGTTAAATCCGGAGCACGAATCAGAGCTTTTTCGCATCTGGAGGGCGCACGAATTGACGAGGATGTGGTCATCGGCCCCTATGCCAGAATTCGCCCTGGAACAAGGGTTAAGGGTGGAGCCAAGGTTGGTAATTTTGTTGAGGTGAAAAAGTCTACCATACGCGAGGGAGCCAAAATCAGCCATCTGTCATATATCGGGGATGCTGATGTGGGGGCCAATGCCAATATTGGTGCCGGAACCATTACCTGTAATTATGATGGCTTTGACAAGCATCATACCCAGATTGGCGATGGGGCATTTATTGGCTCAAATTCGTCTCTGGTGGCTCCGGTTAAAATTGGCGATGGGGCATTTATTGGCTCGGGAAGCGTTGTCACAAAGAATGTGTCCGCAGATGCATTAACCGTGGCTCGTACCAGGCAGCGACAGATTGACAATTGGGCCCATGAATTTCGTAGCAAGAAGAAAAACCTGTAAATACTTTAAGTTAGGTGCGTGGTGATGAATAAACCAGTTGATATCTCTGCAAAGCAATATGCAGCCCGGGCGGCCCTGTCTTATGTGGAAGAAGGGATGACTTTGGGCCTTGGGTCAGGATCTACTGCAGAATTGTTTATTGAGCTTTTGGGACAGGCAGTAGCTGGCGGGCTAAAGGTGCGGGGGGTTCCTACCTCCCTTCAAAGTGAACGGGTGGCGATTGATGCGGGAGTTCCCCTGATTGAGGTGGAGCAGGTGGATCATATTCACCTGACAGTGGATGGTGCAGATGAAGTGGGGCCTGATTTTGCCTTGATCAAGGGCGGTGGGGGTTGCTTGCTGCGCGAAAAAATTATCGCTAATGCTTCTGATTTAATGGTTTGCATTGTTGATGACAGCAAGCTGGTGGAGGTGCTGGGGGCCTATCCATTGCCGGTGGAGGTGGATCGTTTTGGTTTTACTATTACTGCAAAGAAAATATTCGACATACTGTCCGCAGTCAGTGGGAGCACTCCGCAGATTGTTCAAAGATTAAAAAATGACGGCTCACAACCTTTCATTACTGACGGTGGTAATTATATCGTTGACTGTGCATGCTCATCCTTTTCCCGTGTCAAGGAAACAGCCGCCAGACTGTCTGCAGTTCCCGGTGTAGTGGAACATGGGTTATTTGTTGATCTGGCACGTATTGTTGTCGTCGGTACTGATAGAGGTGCAGATATTCTGGAGATGTAAATATGTCGGAACTTGAATTTGATCTTTTTGTTATTGGAGCTGGTTCCGGCGGGGTGCGTGCGGCGCGAATGTCAGCCAATTACGGAGCCAAAGTAGGTATTGCCGAAGAATTTCGCATTGGTGGCACCTGTGTAATTCGCGGCTGTGTTCCAAAGAAACTGCTGGTTTATGCAGCGCAATATGGAGCCGGGTTCGAGGAAGCCAAAGGATATGGCTGGTCGGCGGATAATGTTCGTTTTAGCTGGAGAGACATGGTCGCAGCCAAGGATGCTGAAATTGCGCGTCTTTCGGGAATGTATAAAAAAAATCTCGATAAGGCTGGTGTCCATATTTTTGAAGAAAGAGCAGAATTGCTGGGTAATGGTCAGGTCAAACTGATGTCCTCAGGGCAGGTGATCCGCGCCAAGAAGATCCTTATTGCCACTGGCGGCACTCCTAGAAAGTTAGGGCTTCCCGGTGAGGAACTTAGCATTTCTTCTAATGAAGCTTTTGATTTGCCTGTATTGCCAGAGCATATCCTGATCGCAGGTGGTGGATATATTGCTTGTGAATTTGCGTCAATTTTTGCCGCTCTTGGGGTGCAAACCACTTTGGTATACCGCCGTGATTTTGTATTGCGCGGATTTGATATGGATCTGCGTAAACATGTGCAAAATGAGCTGATCAACCAAGGTGTGCGTGTGATAACTCACGCAAATGTCAATCAAATTGCAAAACAGAGCGATCGCCTGATTGTGCAATTGGACAATGGGCAGCCGCTAACAGTGGATCAGGCAATGATGGCTGTCGGGCGTACGGTGGCAGTTGAAGGGCTTGGTCTGGATCGTGCCGGTATCGCCATCAATGATACCGGGGCAATCAAAGTCGATGAGTTTGGCCAGACCAGTGCTGATGGTGTGTTTGCTGTTGGAGATGTGACTGACCGCACAAACCTCACTCCGGCAGCTATCCGTGAGGGCGCTGCATTTGCCGACAGTCAATTTGGCCCGCGCCGCCATAGTTTTGATCATAAATACGTAGCATGTGCAGTCTTCACACAACCTGCTGCGGGTTCTGTTGGTCTTTCAGAAGAAGATGCCCGTGAAAGGTTCGGCGAAATTGATGTTTACCGGGAGAGTTTCCGGCCGATGCGCCATACGCTTTCGGGTCGCAATGAGCGCTATTTGATGAAGCTGGTGGTGCGCTCCCTGGATCAGGTGGTGGTCGGGGTGCATATGGTATCTGATGCCGCCCCGGAAATCATTCAGATCGCAGCTATTGCAGTAAAGGCGAAACTTACCAAGCAGGAGTGGGATGAGACCTGTGCTGTTCATCCCACAGCATCTGAGGAGCTGGTGCTGATGCGCCAAAAACTGACAGCATAAATCATGCGAAAAGTCGCCTTTTTAACCAGTGCCAATATGATCAGGCCGGGGCCGGATTTGCGCGAAGATGCCTTTGAGCATGATCTTCAGTTCAGCCTGTTCGCCAGAGCCGCTGCGCAGCATGAGATTGAACTTGTTGAAGTCATCTGGGATGAGGCCAATGTTGACTGGTCTGCATTTGATGCTGCTCTGGTCGGAACCACATGGGACTATGTGCAAAAGCTGGAACAGTTTTCCAACGTGATGGCGCAGATTGACGGGCAAACCAGATTATTCAATTCACTGGACATATTGCAGATGAATATGAATAAGCAGTATTTGCTTGATCTTGCAGATAAAGGTGTGCCTGTAATTCCGACAATCAGCATGGAAAAAGTCACAAGAACAGCGGTAAAAGCCGCCTTTGAGAGCTTTGGGTGCGAACAATTGGTAATCAAGCCAACAATAGGAGCAGGGGCCTGGAGACAGGTCTTGCTGCACCATCAGGAACCGTGGCCATCCGCAGCACAATTGCCGCCTAAGGGCGCATTCGTACAGCCATACCTGTCGCAAATACAGTTTATGGGCGAGTTATCAATGCTGTTCTATGGTGGTGAGTTTTCGCACGCAGTTCGCAAAACCCCCAAAGCCGGGGACTATAGAATCCAATCCATATATGGCGGTAATGAGCAGGCGGAGCAGCCCTCATCCGCAGAAATGACACTGGCCAGACAAGCGTTATCAGCACTTGGGAAAATGCCTCTTTATGCCAGGGTTGATGTGATAAATGATGATAGCGGGCAGCCGCTTTTGATCGAATTGGAGCTGATTGAACCTTATCATTATGTAGAGCAGGGCCCTGACTGTGGGGCTATGTTGATGGATGCTCTGGCAAACAAGATTTAGTCCAATATATATTCTTTTTCATTTTTTTTATGAAAAACAGATAGATAACAGCGCTCTTCATCTTTTTTTAACGGTAATCGGTAAACGTGTGAGTATCAGGTGCATATATCGGGGAAAGATGTTATGGCCAAATCCTTACCATCGGCAGGTGTCGAGCAGTTTTTTGATGACAATGAGATCATCGTTAGCAAGACCGATCTTAAAGGTCGGCTGACCTATTGCAATAATGTGTTTTTGAGCATTGCCGGGTATACGGAACAAGAATGTCTGGGGCAGCAGCACAGCATGATCCGGCATCCGGATATGCCAAGATGCATATTCAAATTGCTCTGGGACACGCTTAAAGATGAAAAGGAAATTTTTGCATATGTAAAGAACAGGTGCAAGAATGGGGACTACTATTGGGTGTATGCCCATGTGACACCAAGCTATGATGTATCTGGCAAGGTGGTTGGCTATCACTCAAATCGCCGGGTTCCGGATCCGGTTATCATTAAAGACATCGTTATACCATTATACGCTTCCCTAAAGAGCGCCGAGGATCAGGCCGAGAACCGAAAGCAGGGACTGGCGACATCACAAAAGATGATTGACGACATGCTGGCGGAACGCGGCATTGCGTATGACGAATGGATTTTAACACTGGGACGTAACAAGAAGGAGCTCGCAGCGTAGGGTTTAAGTGGGTTTTTGAATAAGCACAAACAGGGATGGATGGATCATGATTATTGGTAATTCAAAGACAGCATTACAGAAGATAATAACAGTGTGCGAGGCGGTGGCTGAAGGCGATTTTGAGTCTAGGATTCTTGATATTCATGAAACCGGGATACTCGGTGACTTGATGCACACTATCAATCTTATGATCGATAGAACCGATGCTTATATGCGCGAATCCAAGGCTACTTTGGAATATGTCAGCCGTAATCAGTATTTTCGCACTATTGCAGAAAAAGGCATGGCGGGCAGTTTTTTAGAATCTGCTCGAACCATCAACCGCGCCGTGGATTTTGTGAATGAAAAGAACGAGTCATTCTTAAAAATGGGTGGCTCATGCGAAACCAAGATGAACGAAGTGGTTGAAAGCATTACGCAGTCGGTTGAGGATCTGGAAATGGCTCAGAACCTGCTGGACGATGCTTCAAAATCAGCCAGTGAACAATCCATAAGCGTTGCTGCCGGTGCCGAGCAGGCCTCGGCCAATATGACCGGAGTGGCCAGCGCATCCGAAGAATTGACCGGTTCCATTGATGAAATCAGCAGGCAGGTGGTAAGAGCAACGGATATTACAGAAATGGCCGTTGCCAAGGCCGGAAATATGCAAGAACATATTTCATCCCTTACCGAGGTTTCATCGAAAATTGCCAATGTTGTGGAATTGATCACCGAGATTGCCGGTCAAACCAATTTGCTGGCCTTAAATGCCACTATTGAGTCTGCCCGTGCCGGTGATGCTGGTAAGGGCTTTGCGGTTGTGGCCTCAGAGGTTAAAACCCTTGCCGCTCAAACCGAGACCGCAACTGCCGAGATTAAAACCAGAATTGAGGACATTCAAAATGCCACCGAAGAGGCGGTATCTGCAAACAAGGAAATTGATGAAGCAATCGCACAGGTAAACGAAATCTCTACCGCCATTGCTGCCGCAGTAGAGGAGCAGGGGGCGGCAACCCGCGAAATATCAAGAAATGTTCAAGAGGCCGCCACAGGCACAACCGAGGTAAGCTCCAGCATAAATCAGGTGAAGAAAACCACAGAGGAAGTCAGAAGAACTTCCGGACAGGTTGAAAGTGCCTCCAGTGTCTTAAAAGGGCAGGGCAGTGAATTAAAGGCCATGCAGCACCAGATGTGCGAGTTCTTAAGCCGGGCCGCCAAGGCCGGTTGATCCTCTGTTTGATTTTGCAGGTTTCGTTGGAGGTTATTCCGGCACCGGCACAGCATCCGCGGTATCTGTCCGGGGTTTAAGCCTCCAGTCACTGTAATGCTCAGCAATGCTTCTAAACATCGCAATGTTTTTGGATTTGTAATCCATGCCGAAATCATCAACTTCCAAAAATGAACGCTGTGCCGCATTTTTGGCAATTACAATACCGGCCCTAGGGTTTACGTAAATATACTGTCCATAAACCCCGACAGCAAAAAACTCCTGATCTGAGTCTTTGGGCAGCCACCATTGATATCCATAGTCAAATGGGTCTCCATAAATATCATCCGGCGCCGACTTAGAGGTGGAGGCTTCCACCCATGTTTGTGGGATTATCTGTACGCCATCGGCTGTACGCCCCTTATTTCGCATCAATTCTCCAAACAAGGCATAATCACGGGTGCGCATATTTAATCCGCCAAGGGCAAAGGCATTGCCGTCACTGTCAGTTGAGTACCAGGCATCGGCGCTGGCTCCGATTTTGGACCAGAGGTTTTTGACAAAATAATCCTGCAGGCTTTCATTGGTGGCACTGCGCAAGACCATGGAGATAACATGGGTGTCGATGGAGACATATTGGCGGGCAGCACCTGGCGTATATGCTGTTTCTGATATGCTGGCTGCAAACTCATCCAGCGAGCCACCAAGGGCCAGTACGCGGCCCATCTTGTTGATATCCGAGTAAAAATCCAGATAGTCCTCATTAAATTTAACGCCGCTGGCCATGTTCATTACATCACGCAGCTTTACATTATTGTAGGCTGATTTTTTCAAATCAGGTACATATTTGGTGACCGGGTCATCAAGACTTGTAATTTGTCCATTCTCAAGGGCAATTCCGGCTAGGGCCGAAACAAATGATTTGGACATTGACCATGAAATGCGTAAATCATCCGGCCCCGTGCCCTGATAATATTCTTCAAAGACAATGGTGCCATCTTTTACAACAATGAGCGCAGTTGTCTTTAACTCCTTTAGCATGTCTGCCACCAGAACCTGTTTATCATGCAGCACAAAGCTTTGGTTGAGCGGAGCAATAGACACTGGCCATTTGTGAACCGGGCCACTGCGGGGCAGACGCGTGGCGGGCAATATGTCTTTCATGTTAGAAAAGTTATGAACAATTTTATCTTCGGCAAACAGTGAATTTACCTGTAGCAATCGGGTAATACGCTGACGATTTAATAGCAGTCCTGCAGCAATTGCCAAAATCAGTAATCCTGCCACGATCTTGTTGGTAGTGCTCATGATCTGCTCCTGCTTGTGTTTCTGTGTGGTTTGTACCCAGGTATAGGGGATTTTACAATCTAATCAAAATCTGTTGTTTTAGAAGATCAATAACAAATGCAACATCACTGCGTCTTGTTCGTGGATTGATCGTGCATAGTCGAAGCACCATTTTGCCATTGACCCGGGTTGGCGCCACGACCGCCTCACCAGAGGCCATAATATGCCGAACCGTATCAATCAGGATTGCTTCTGCCTTGTTTGGCGGAAGGTGGTCTAGTGCTTTGGCATTAAAGGTAAGCGCGCACAGTTGGGCTGGTGAACAAATCTCCCAGAAATCGGAATCAAGAAACAGGCACTCTTGCGCATGTTTTGCCAGCATAAACCCGCGATCAACCGCCGCAGCAAAGTTCTCAAGACCAAAAGTCTTTACTGACATCCAGAATTTTAATGCTCGAAACTCTCT
>JALSYJ010000243.1 GCA_027071965.1 Robiginitomaculum sp.
GAAGACAGGGTTGGCAAGCCCTTTGTCGGCCGCTCAGGGCAGTTTCTGGACAAAATGTTTGCCAGTATCGGCCTGGGCGAGGACGATCTTTACATTACCAATGCAGTTTTTTGGCGGCCAAAGGGCAATCGTACGCCTGATTCGGAAGAATCAGCCATGTGCCTGCCATTTGTGGAGCGGCATATTTCACTGCTCAAGCCTAAAATTCTGGTTTCAATTGGTGGCAGTTCAACAAAAACACTGCTGGCAACGGATACAGGGATTACCCGCCTGCGTGGAAAATGGGCGGAATACCACATGCAAAGTGGCCATGCTGCGAATACTGTTATTCCGTTATTGCCGATATTTCACCCGGCATTTGTATTACGCAAACCCATCAGCAAGCGAGAATGCTGGCAGGATTTACTTAGCCTGCGCACAAGAATTGATGCGCTTTAGGGCAGTATTTTGCTATGCTAGGCGACAGGACATATGACTCCCCGCTTTTGCTTGCAGATACTAAATCATCATCTTCCGGCTCGGATCAATCGCCCGGGTCTGGCCCCGGTAACGCTGTCATTGCAGATTATCTGTTGGCCAGAAACAAATGTTGCCCGATAGCCTGTAACCGGCTGTAACAGTCGTTGTCCGCCGGCTGGTAAATCCTTGACCATGGTTGGAACCTTTAAGCTGAGATTTTCATAGTCAATCACATTGATATCGGCTTTTTTTCCGACCTGTAATCGACCCCGATCAGCAAATCCCAGATAATCAGCGCCATCGGCGCTTAACATTTGTATGGCCCGGCTAAGGGGTATGGGGTTATCACTGCGCCCGCCTTTAGCTTTGGTTTTTGTCCAATAATTAAGTAGATAGGTGGGAAATGATGCATCACAAATATAACCAACATGGGCCCCGCCATCAGTTAGTCCCGGCAGAACAAACGGGTGAGTTAACATGGTGTGAACTGCATCATAATTCATATTGGTGTAATTATAGGCAGGAAAATATATTAGCGCCTTGCCATCATCCTTTAACACTTCATCATAAATCTGTTCCCATAGGCTGACCCCGGCATTGCGAGCCTTTTGGGCAATGGAGTTTTCAGCAGATTGTTCATAGTCCACCTCTCCGTCACCTTTGGGATCAAGACGGAATAATTTTTCAGCAACAAAATCAATTCCCGCAATCAGCAGATCTGCCATTGGTGGCACCGAAGAACCGGGGCCGGCCAATTGTACCGGGGTTTCAGCAAGCATTTGCTTTTTCATTGCGGGGTTGCGTAATTTTGCTACCCGCTCGGCCAGTGGAAGATCAGCTATTTCGATATAGCTGGGAAAGGCCATCAGCGGGTGAAAGGTGGATTGCAGCCCCAAAAACACGCCAATAGCGCGCGGAGCTGCCTGTAAAAAAAGTTCAACCCCTTCAGCTTGTAGTTTTTCGGTGCGTCTGGCTATGCGCTGCCAGTGATCGGGCACCAGATCACGCTGCATCCATGTGATTGAGGCCTTATGCCCGGGAGCAGCACGAAAATATTTTTCCAAGACATCAAATTCAGCATCAAATTGATCACCCTCGCGCTCTTGCTTAAAATCGTTGACCGCGTGCAATACTCCATAGTCAAAATCATTAAGAGCTTTGGCAATACCGGCAAGCTCTTCGGGCGTGGCTTCGGCAGCGGGGGTTGCCGCGCCGTCCGCGCTTTTGTGAAAATCTGAACGTCCTGTGGAAAAACCAACGGCTCCGGCAGCCAGTGCTTCGCGGGTCAACTCGCGCATCTTGTTAATATCGTCACTGGTGGCGGTTTCTTCGGCGATGCCCCTGTCGCCCATAACAAATACTCGCAACGGGTCATGTGGAACCATCATGGCAAAGTCTAAAGTATGGGGTATGGCGTCAATGGCATCCATATATTCAGGAAAGGTTTCCCAGTCCCAGGTGATACCCTCGGACAAGGCAGTTCCTGGAATGTCTTCAACCCCTTCCATCAGGCGTATCAATTTGTCGTGGTCTTCGTCCCGGCACGGGGCAAAACCAACTCCGCAATTACCGGTGACAATGGTCGTTACCCCATGATTGACCGAGGGCATCAGCTCTTCGTCCCATGAAATTTGCCCATCATAATGAGTATGCAAATCAACAAAACCCGGTGTGACAATGCATCCCTTGGCATCAATATTTTGTGCTGCAGAGCCATTGCACTTGCCAATTTCGATGATTAGGCCGCCTTTTACTGCAATGTTGGCGACAAAGGGTTCCGCCCCGGTTCCGTCAATTATGGTTCCATTTTCAATTTTAAGATCATATTGCATTTGCCGCCCGCCCGTTGGTTTTCTTATAGCATAGGGATTATGGCTTCGCAAAACCAGTGGCAGAATCGCGCGGCCGGGCTATCCCCTCTTATATTAGCGTGTCCTAATAGACACACATTCTAGTCAATTGACAAAAATACCATAGGTCAGAGCCAAAATCATGCCTTTCCTACAAATAAAGCAAGGGAAGCGCCTCGCTTTTGCGTATTCGCAGGGCCAATACAAAGGAGGGGCAAAATCATGAATAAAAGAAATAGGGTTTTAAACACATTGCTGGGGGCAACATGCATATTTGCTCTTGGTGCCGGTGCTGTATTTGCTGATACAGAGGCAGAAGATGCCAAAAAAGAAAATGATGGTTCATTACTTGATGAAATGGTCATTACGGCGCAAAAGCGCGAAGCCAATATGCAGGATGTACCGCTTAGTGTTTCGGCATTTTCAGGAGAAATGCTGAACAAGGTTGGTATTACCACTATTGAGGACTTACAGTTCTTTGTTCCGGGTATTACGGTGACCAATGACTCAATGGCGATTGTTAATATTCGCGGCATTGGCACCTCAGCCTTTGGTGTGGCTACTGACCCAAGCGTTACGGTTTATATGGACGGTGTTTATCAACCGCGTCCAACCACTGGCTATCAGGACATGTTTGATGTTGAGCGTGTTGAGGTTTTGCGGGGGCCGCAGGGGGTGTTGTTTGGCCGTAACTCCACTGGTGGTACTTTGAATGTTATATCAAAAGATGCCAGTGATGAGTTTGAAGGGGCAATTGGTATTACCCTTGGTAATTTGAACAAGCGCACATTCTCTGGAACTGTTGCCGGGCCTCTTTCTGATAAGATTCGCGGACGTGCCACCTTGCTCAGGAATACCAGAGACGGAATTTATACCGATATTGTAAATGGCAATAAATATCAGGATCAGGATACTTTTGCCGGTCGTGGTACTCTGGCTTTTGATCTGTCAGATAATTTTGAACTGGTATTGCGTGGTGATTTTAACTCCGAACGTGAAACCGGCTATCCGGCGCTGCGTGGAGAGTACACGCCTGATATTATTGCTGCCGGTGCAACTGTTCCGGGTAATGACCGCGAAGTGGCATTTGATACACAACCGGTCAGTAATGTGGATGTCTGGGGAGTTTCGTCCACTGCCACATGGACTGGCGATACTGTGGGCTTCAAGTCTATCACCGGTTATCGTGAAAGCTCTGTAGATATTGCGATTGATGTTGATGTGACAGACCTGTTCATATTTGACATTGGCTTTCAGGAAAATTCGAAATCCTTTTCACAGGAGTTTCAGCTTTATAACACTGACGCTGGCCGTGTAGATTGGATGGCGGGCATGTTCTTCCTCAACGAGGATGGTGTTGGCGGAATTGATATCTTGTTCCAGAACCCTGAAATCGTCATTGGTGAGAGCAATGTAACCACTGCCTATGCCCTGTTTGGTCAGTCTACAGTTCATGTCACTGATCGTTTGCGGGCAACTGCCGGTCTTCGTTATAGCTATGAGAAGAAAAAGTACATCTTTGCAACAGATGTAAATGGCACCGAAGTAGATAGCGGCTCTCCAATTGATAGCTGGGGTGCGTGGACACCAAGGTTCGCCCTGGATTTTGACTTCTCTGACGATGTTATGGGTTATGTTTCGGCTACCCGTGGCTTTAAGTCCGGAGGCTTTCAACTGGGTGATGCCGGTTCTTTTGATCCGGAATATCTATGGAGTTATGAGGCCGGGGTTAAGTCCAGCCTGATGGATAATCGCCTTAGGGCTAATTTGGGCGTATTCCGCTATGACTATGTCAACTTGCAAGTAGTTGAATATATTGGCGGTGTTGCCACTACCAGTAATGCAGGTAAAGCTGTTATCAATGGTGTTGAGGGCGAGTTTCTGGCTCGGGTTTCGGACAATCTGGATCTGAACGCCACAATTGCCTATCTTGATGCAACATATGACGTGTTCTTTGAAGGCGGGGTTGATTTTTCCGGTAATCGTCTGGCTAACTCCCCGGAGTGGGCGTACTCATTTGGTGCACAGCATACTACTGATCTGACCAATGGTGGTACATTGACCATACGTGGTGATTATGCTTGGCGCGATACGGTAAACTTCAGCCGCAGCAATTTACCGCAATTTCGCTCCAATACCTATTCATTGCTAAATGCCAATGTAGGCTACACATCATCGAACGGTCTGTGGGAAGCATCCATATATGGTACCAATCTTGCTGATACCAAATATGCGACCTATATCACTGCCGGCAGAAATGCAGCCGGTGCCTCTGATGACAGTATTCCGATCACTGTCCGTGGTGAGCCTCGTGAGTTTGGTATTAAACTTCGCCGCAATTTTTAAGGCAGCATTGTAAATAAAATAAAAGGCGCGGGTGCAAAACAGCTTCCGCGCCTTTTTGTATTTTCTTCCCTTGTCTGACCTATGGCGTGATGAAGGCTTAGGGTCATGACCTATTGATTGGGCAGATTCTGCTGTCACGGGTAAGGATATTTTCATATTGGAATAGCTGTAAATTTTTTCAACTCTTTAGCGACCCCTTAACCACTAGGGTTAATTATGCGCAATGAGCCGGTGGATTACCGGTTTGTTTCAAAGCAGACGGAGTTGTGTGCAATGGATGATCTACTTAGCGATTTTTTATCTGAAACGCTGGAAAGCCTTGAAGTTGTCGATGCTGAATTGGTTAAGTTTGAGCAACAGCCAGACGATGATGAAACCCTAAACAATATCTTCCGATTAGTGCATACCATTAAAGGAACATGTGGCTTTTTGGGCTTGCCACGTCTGGAGGCTTTGGCTCATGCCGGTGAAACATTGCTTGGAAAATATCGTGATAAGGATCTGATTGCCACACCGGATACTGTATCCTTGATTTTAGATTCCATTGACCAGATAAAATCCATACTTGGCCATTTGGCCGAAACTCAGTCCGAACCCGAAGGAACCGACGAAGAAATCATTGCACAATTGGTTGCAGCATCGGAGGGGCAGGTTGAAGCCGTTGCGAAACCCGAAGAAAAAGCCACAGCGCCACAAATAGAGGCAGAAGCAAGCCAGGAACCGGCACCGGAACCGGAATCTGATCCTGTAACAGGCTGCAATACCGATATCGAACAGCCAGAGCAGGGCGCTTCAAATTATGATGAAGATCTTGATCGGGAATTGAGACCCGGAGAGGTTTCATTGGCTGATCTTGAGGCTGCATTTCTTGCTGCTGATGGCCCGGATCTGGACAAGCTGGCCGCAGAGGCAGAAGAGGCAAAACAGGCTGAACAGAAGAAAAAAGCTGCAGAAGCTGCAACAAAAGCCGCTACTGATCCAATTAAAATGGTGCAAACGGTTCGAGTGAATGTTGAGTCTCTGGAAGACCTGATGACCATGGTTTCAGAACTGGTTTTAACTCGCAATCAATTACTGCAAACAGTGCGTGAAACAGCAAGTGAAGACATAAAAATCCCACTACAAAGATTGTCCAGTGTAACAGCGGAGCTGCAAGAAGGTGTAATGAAAACCAGAATGCAGCCCATTGGCAATGCCTGGAAAAAACTTCCCAGAATTGTCCGGGACTCAGCCAAAGCGGTAAACAAAAAAGTTCAGTTAAACATGAGCGGTGAAACCACCGAGTTGGATCGGCAGGTTTTGGAGCTGATCGGTGATCCGCTTACTCATATGGTGCGCAATTCCTGTGATCACGGAATTGAACCGGGGGATATTCGCCTTGCTGCCGGAAAGCCTGAAACCGGGCAGATAAACCTGTCTGCCTATCATGAAGGCGGGCATATCGTTATTGAGATAGCCGATGATGGAGCCGGTCTGCCCACATCCAAAATCCGCAACAAAGCTATTAAAAACGGCACTATATCTCAGGCAGAAGCAGACTCGATGACCGATAACCAAATTCATCGGTTGATTTTTGCTGCCGGACTTTCCACCGCAGCTTCTGTTACTTCCATATCCGGACGAGGCGTCGGAATGGATGTTGTGCGTAGCAATATCGAGCAAATCGGCGGAACCATTGATCTTAAATCCGAAGATGGCAAAGGCACCACTTTCAAGATTAAAATACCGCTGACACTGGCTATTGTTTCGGCACTTATTGTTGAAACATCTTCTGGAAAGTTTGCCATTCCGCAATTAGCTGTTGTGGAATTGGTGCGTACATCTGAAACTGGCGAGCATCGTCTTGAAACCGTTAGCAATACCCGGGTTTTAAGACTGCGTGATACCTTATTACCGATTATTGATCTGTCCCAGATTACCGGCGGGCCGATGGAAGACCCTGAGCGCACAACCGGGTTTGTGGTGGTGATGACTGTTGGGGATCAACGATTTGGTGTTCAGGTTGATAGTGTATTTGATACCGAGGAGATTGTGGTCAAACCACTTTCAAACCGCCTGAAAGAGATCGAAATTTTCTCTGGAAATACAATTCTGGGCGACGGGTCTGTAATTATGATTTTGGATCCAAACGGTATTGCCCGCCGGGTTGGAGCTTCACAGGAAATCGAACAAAATGCAGCCCAAACTACCGAGAAACAGGCAAAAGACTGCACAAAAACTGCAATGCTGCTGTTTTTTGCCGGTGACAGGGAGCCAAAAGCAGTTCCGCTTAATCTTGTGACCCGGCTTGAGGAAATTGATTCAGAAAAAATTGAAGTTTCAAATGGACGGCATCTGGTTCAATATCGCGATACCCTAATGCCGCTGGTTCATGCCAGCGGGGTGCCGTCATTTAATGAAGAAAGCGCTCAGCCAGTACTGGTCTTTACCGAAAACGGACGCTCAGTCGGGCTGGCAGTTGACGAAATTGTTGATATTGTAGAAGAAGAATTGCTGATTGAAATGAACGATGGATCACCTGGTACTATTGGATCGGCAATTATCAAAGAGCAAGCTACAGAAATTCTGGACGTCGGGCACTTCCTGACTCTTGGTTTTGACGACTGGTTTGATCGGGCCGTTGATGAACAGGCTGGAGATTCCATCGCAAAAAAGAAAGTTTTGCTGGTGGATGATAATGCGTTTTTCCGCAATATGGTAAAACCCTTGCTAAATGCTGCCGGATATGAAGTTACAGCAATTGAAAGCACTTCTGAGGCCTGGGAGCTTAATGATGCCGGTGTCGATTTTGACGTTATCGTCAGTGATATTGAAATGCCAGATGATAATGGCGTGAACTTTGCCCATCGCTTAGCTGAGGATTTACGCTGGAGCGGAGTTCCGCGTCTGGCGCTTTCGGCATTGGGTCAACATGATCTGGAAAAAATCGGCGCAACAACCGCCTTTACAGATGTCGTTCGTAAATCAGACAGAGAATCCCTGATCTCCACAATCAATTATGTCTTGCAATCGCAAGGAGAAGCCGCATGAGCACGCCAACACCTGTAACCGAGTCTGCAAAGCCTGATAAAACTGGGGCAATGCGTGAGTTTGTTACCATTTATATTGCTGACCAGATTTTCGGAATACCGGTTTCGGATATTCATGAAGTATTTCACCCTCAGGCCATTACCTGTGTTCCGCTGGCGCCTCCGGAAATCAGAGGAGTTTTGAATTTACGGGGACGAATTGTTACCGCCATTGAAGTGCGCAATAAACTAAATCTGCCGCCACTTGAAAATGACGGCACCAATTTGATGGCTATTGGCGTTGAGATTGAGGACGAAGCCTATGGTCTTATCATTGATAGGGTTGGCGATGTCCTGCAATTACCTGAGGAGGAGTGCGAGGCCATTCCCATAAATATGGATCCGGTATGGCAAAAGGTTTCCAGCGGAATTTACCGGCTTGAAAAACAATTGCTCATTATCCTCGATATTAAAAAACTGCTGGGTGTGCAGCCTAAGGAAGAACTGGCTGCGTGATGCGGCCTGACTATTGGAAGGTCTTATTATGAAACAGTGTCTTGTGGTTGATGACAGCCGTGTGATCCGAAAAGTCGCCCGCCGGATCTTGGAGGATATGGAATTTTCCTGTTCGGAAGCTGAAGACGGGGCACAGGCTTTGAATGAGTGTCGCAAAGCAATGCCCGATGCAATTTTGCTGGACTGGAATATGCCGGTGATGAACGGAATTGATTTTTTAAGAGCCTTGCGCCTTGAAGATGGCGGAGATCAGCCGGTTGTCGTGTTCTGTACCACTGAAAATGATATGGGTCACATTACTGAGGCTCTGCGCGCCGGTGCCAATGAATATATTATGAAGCCTTTTGACAGCGATATTCTGGGCGCCAAATTCACAGAAGCGGGGTTGATTTAAGCAGATGGATCCGATGCGCAGAAATCCTATCAACACCCCCCAACCTGCCGGAGCCAAAGCCATTTCCGTATTGCTTGTGGATGATTCGGCTGTGGTTCGCGGGCTGCTTACCAGATGGCTGGAGGCTGAACCGGGAATTACCGTTGTCGCCAAAGCCATAGACGGTGTGCAGGGCGTTCGTCTTGTTGAACAACACAAGCCGGATGTTGTGGTTCTGGATATAGAAATGCCGCGCATGGATGGTTTGACGGCCTTGCCCCAAATCTTAAAAGTATCACCAAAATCAAAAGTGGTTATGGCTTCGACCCTTACCCATCGCAATGCTGATATTACTTTAAGGGCGTTGTCCGCTGGTGCCAGTGATTACACGCCCAAGCCAGATTCTGGCGGTTTGGCCAATGCCGAGGATTTCCGTAAAACACTGATCGAGAAGATCCGGGTTCTGGGCTCTTCAAAGCCCGCCAAAACTACAGGTTTTCGCCCCAAGCCCAAAGCACCGATTGCGCGCTCCAAAAAGCCCCAACCCGCCAGCTTCAGTGTTCCCCAGGCTATTGTTATCGGCTCCAGCACTGGTGGGCCGCAAGCCTTACGCGATCTGATTAGCGTCATAGGCCCCAGAGTTAATATTCCGATCTTTATTACCCAGCATATGCCCAAAACATTTACTGTTGTGCTTGCTGAACATTTAAGCCGCACCGCCAAAAAGAAGGTTATTGAGGGTTGCGATGGCATGCCTGTAAAGCCTGGTGGAATTTATCTTGCGCCAGGGGACTTTCACATGACGGTTCGCAGGGCCGGCATGGGTACTGTCATCGGCTTAAATCAGAAACCACCGGAAAATTATTGTCGCCCTTCGGTTAATCCACTGTTCCGATCAGCAGCCAAGGTTTATGCTAATAAGGCGCTTGCCATTATGCTGACCGGAATGGGCCAGGATGGACTGGAAGGAACTCAAAGCCTGCATGATGCTGGGAACCGGGTTATTGCACAAGATGAAGCCAGCTCCGTTGTCTGGGGCATGCCAGGGGCCATTGCCAATGCCGGACTGGCCCACGAAATTCTACCCATAACAAAAATCG
>JALSYJ010000244.1 GCA_027071965.1 Robiginitomaculum sp.
GGTTTTTGTGGGAGCCATTGGCGTGATTGCCCTGCAATTCCCTATTGGCTGGCTTGGCGACAAGGTTGATCGACACCAATTACTTAAAGTCTGCGCTGCCATTACTCTGGCAGCACCGCTGGCAATGTGGCTGCTAATTGGCCAATCACTCACTGCAATTTATGCTGCATTCTTTGTCTATGTGGGGTTTGGCCAAGGGCTGTACATTTTAGCACTGGTACTGCTTGGGCAAAAGTTCAATAAAAAAGAACTCACTGCCGCCAGCGCTGCAGTCGTGCTTATGTATGGAATTGGCTCAATTTTAAGCCCGCTTATCATTGGCCCGCTAATGGATATTTTTAACCCCCATGGTGCCGTTTTTGGTCTGGCAGGGTTTGCTCTGGCCTATTTGGTCTTTACTGTATTTTATCGTGATAACAAATCCGGTTGACAGTTTCGCTTTGAACAGTATTGTCCGCCGCAATCGCCGGGATATCCGGTATCTTTTCCAATTGGAGTTGGACTATGGCCAAACCAGCCGGTATAAAAATCCGCTTAAATTCCACCGCTGGAACCGGGTTTTTCTATGTAACCAAGAAAAATGCCCGAACCATGACTGAAAAACTGGTGTTGAAAAAATATGACCCGGTGGCACGCAAGCATGTGGAATTCAAGGAAGGCAAAATCAAGTAGCAGCTTATCTGCTCTTGTATTGCTTCAATTAAATCAGGGAAATCAATTCCAGATAGGCGGTTATAAGCCGCCTGAGGTTTTTCGCTCGCCCATATCATCCGCAGCAATAACCCGGTTTCTTCCGGTTTTCTTGGCATAATACAAGGCGGCATCGGCCTGACTTAAACTATATGTGCCGGCATCGGCTTTATGCGGATCAATTCTTGCCAATCCACAAGATACAGTAACCTGAATGGCAGGTTTATCCTCGCCCACAGAAAATGTTTTACCTGCTATATATTTGCAAAACCGATTAGCTGCTGCTTGCGCATCAGCCATGTTTGTATTTGGCATCAATACCACAAACTCCTCACCGCCATAGCGACAAGGGATATCTATGGCTCGAAAGCTGCTGGTTAAGCAGGAGGCCAATTGCTGCAATACAATATCCCCCGCCCTATGCCCCCAAGTGTCATTGACCGACTTGAAATGATCAATATCGAGGATCATAACAACCGATTGTTCAACTCCCCTTTTGGCCCTTGCCTCCATTTCTTGCAGTTTTTGTTCCATGTGACGGCGGTTATACAGATTGGTGAGTTGATCGGTGAATGCCATTTCCAATGACGAGCCCAGACTGTCACGAAGCCTGACCTCGTAAAACCTTCGCTGCAACAGTGTTTTTACTCTTGCCCGCAATTCATGACGCTCGACCGGGCGCTCAAGAATATCATTTGCCCCCATGTCCAAAGCCCGCACGGATCGCTCTTTTTCATCAGGATTAACCATGCACAAAATGGGTATATTGCGCGTAGCCTCATCAGCACGGATTCTTGCACAAAGACGCAAGCCATCAAAGTCCGCTGTCGCCAGATTGACCAGCACCAGATCAACATCACCTGCCATGTCATAGGCCTTGCGCTGATCCACCACTACCCGGCATTCATAAGAGCCACCCAGTTTTTGAACTATTCTTTGGCCCATTCGCTCACTTTCTTCGACCACTAGCAGTTTGCCTGATGTAAGTGCAGACGAATCAGTCAGATCCTCCGTAATCTGATTAAGCGCCATATGCGAGCGCAATTCTTCCAGCCCGGCATTTAACCGCAGCAAAGACCTGACACGGGCAAACAGGGCAATATCATCAATAGGCTTGCTCAAAAAGTCATCAGCGCCAGCCTGCAACCCTCTGACTCGGTCATCTTGCCCATCCAGCGCTGTTACCATTATCACGGGAATATGCTGGGTTATTGGATCATTTTTCAGACGACGACAGGTTTCAAAACCGTCCATACCCGGCATCATCACATCCAGCAGAATTAAATCCGGAGATTGCTCACGAGCCATCTGAATTGCGCTCTGACCATTCATGGCGCAAATTACCTGATAGTATTCAGCCTCCAACCTTACGGTTAAAACCCGTATGTTGGCCTCGATATCGTCTACTATTAAAATTCGACCGGTCATGGCAGCGCCTTTTACGGTCAGTCTTCAAGAAAGGATTTTATCGTATCCATGAACGGAATCACGGTAATCGGTTTTGAGATATAAGCTTCACACCCGCCTTCACGTATGCGCTCCTCATCCCCCTTCATGGCAAATGCGGTCACAGCAATAACCGGAATCGAAGACAGCTCATCATCTTCTTTGAGCCATTTGGTCACTTCCAGTCCGGAAACTTCCGGCAATTGAATATCCATCAAAATCAGGTCAGGGCGATGCTCCCGCGCCAGCGTCAATGCCTGCAGGCCTTCGCGGGTCTGCATGGTCTCATATCCATGAGCTTCAAGCAGATCACGAAACAGCTTCATGTT
>JALSYJ010000245.1 GCA_027071965.1 Robiginitomaculum sp.
TTGGCCGATTTGGCAGTGGTGGAAACCGAGCTGATGCTGGCAGATATGGCCAGTCTGGAAAAACGCAGAGCTGCTCACGAGAAAAAAGCCAGATCCGGCGATAAGGAGGCCAAAGCTGCAATTGTATTGATTGATCTGGCCCTTGAACAATTAAATAATGGCAAGCCAGCGCGCTATGCAGATGTTCCGGATGATGATCAACGGCCATGGAAAGCCCTGCAATTACTTACATCAAAACCAGTGCTTTATGTGTGTAATGTGGATGAGGAAAGCGCAGCAACCGGCAATGAATTTTCCAAGGCTGTAATTGCCCATGCCGCAAAGGAAGATGCGCAAACAGTAGTTATTTCAGCACAAATCGAAGCAGAACTGGCCTTGCTTGAGGCCGAAGAGCGCGATGAATATCTTGTGGATATTGGCTTGGAAGAGCCGGGCCTAAATCGTTTGATCAATGCCGGATATGATTTGCTTGATCTGCAAACATATTTCACCACCGGGCCAAAGGAAACCAGGGCCTGGACAATCCGCAAAGGTGATACTGCACCCAAAGCTGCCGGAGTAATTCATGGTGATTTTGAGCGTGGATTTATCCGGGCCGAAACCATAGCTTATGACGATTTTGTTGAGTGTGGCGGTGATGCCCAGGCTCGTGATGCGGGGAAAATGCGCTCCGAAGGCAAGGAATATATCGTAAAAGACGGCGATGTAATGTTGTTTCGGTTTAATGTTTGATCAAGCAGCATTTTAATTATGATGAGAGCAATCAAAACTTCGTAACTTAGTTTGAATTTCAGGATATTTACGGCAAATATCAATCACTTGTGCCGTTACAATACTTTTGTCACTTGATCCCATTTCGATGTTAACTTTGATACTATCAAGCACCTGTTTCATTTTGGTATCATGCCGAAAATAACCATAACCAGTTAAGATAAATTCATCTATTGCTGTTGATAAATTTTTCATAACCGAAGACTTAAACAGTGATGTATCAATTTCCCTTAGGAAAGGATTAATCTCTTCTAGGCGTTCTTGCACCTCATTTGGTGGGATACCAGTCAAATTTTGTACTAAACCATTAAAAGTAGAATAAAATAGATCGAGTCTATCTGCCACTACGGTTGCAGCTTCTAAATTTCTTCGTTTCTCTTGTTCATTAAGGCTAATTTCAACCTGTTTACGGGCAACAAAATAACTAAACGGAAGGGATATAACCGCAGTGATTAAAGCGAGAATTGATATAAAAATTGCTGCATCCATAGTTTATATTCTTTTGTTGATTGCCTAGTGAGTTAGTTATCATTTTCTTTTTCGAAAACGAATAGGATGCATCAAAATTTCCTGCCAAGAGCCGCCAATATCTCTGATTCACTGGCAAAAATTGGGTTTTCTTGTGCAATAGCGGCTTCTACATCAGCAATTTCTTGAGGGTTTAATGTCATTGATTTATTGCGAGAGCGCATGAGTGCTACCAGATCATTTGCTATCCCATCTTGTTGTTCTGGGGGCAAAGTTTTGGCGAAATTTACAATCTGTTCTAGTTTGGTCATGCGTGAGTAATACCATATTTCGTTCAAAATGCCAATCCAGCAAAAATCGAATAGCTGACAAGGGCGGTAATGATAAATTCAGTAACAATGCATCCCGCCGGTTGATTTTATGACCCGGCACGTCCACTTAGAAGTGCCATGGCAAAAAATGTTTCCATAATTACCCAAGGCTGTCGCCTCAACACCTTCGAATCCGAGGTGATGGCTTCTTACGCCAAGGAGGCAAATACCGGCCAGACCATCATCATCAATACCTGTGCCGTAACCAACGAAGCAGTGCGTGCGGCTAGGCGTAGCATACGTCTGGCCAGGCGTGACAATCCGCTGGCACGCATTGTCGCCACCGGGTGCGCGGTACAGATCGACCCGGACAGTTTTGCAACGATGGACGAGCTGGACTTTGTACTTGGCAATGCCGAAAAAATGCAAAAGCAAAACTGGAATTTTGCACAGGACACAGCGCGGGTTCGGGTCAATGATATTGAAAGCGTCACAAAAAATGCCGGACATTTGATTGATGCATTTTCCACCCGCGCCCGCACTTATATCGAGGTGCAAAACGGTTGTGATCATCGCTGTACATTTTGCATTATTCCTTTTGGCAGAGGCAATGCCCGCTCTGTACCGGCGGGCGAGGTGGTTAAACAAATTGCGCATCTGGCTAAACAGGGCGTTGCCGAAATTGTATTGACCGGCGTTGATCTGACCTCATGGGGTGATGATTTGCCAGGACGACCAAGGCTTGGGCGATTAGTGCGCCAGATATTGCGCGGTGCGCCTGATCTGCCGCGTTTGCGGCTTTCGTCAATTGACGCCATCGAAATTGACGATGAATTGTTTGAATTGCTAAGCACAGAGGTCAGGATTGCGCCGCACCTGCACCTGTCTTTGCAGGCTGGCGATAATATGAT
>JALSYJ010000246.1 GCA_027071965.1 Robiginitomaculum sp.
TGCAGATTATCTTTATTGATAACATCCATAATTATATCCCTTGTAAGTAAGGGGACCAGTGTGCGAGCCGAAACCTTTTCGGACTTAACGCCAGCCCTGATAAAGAGGTCGAGGATCGACCCCTGCCTGACAAAATAGAGGCGATAAGGTAAACTTGCAACCATTGGCAAATTGTGGATTTAACTGTACTGCGTTATTCTTTTCAAAAACTGACAGCAATTTGACTTGCCTGTTGTCAGGAAAAGCCTAAGTTCGCCCGCGAAACCTTAAAAGATTTAATAATAACCATGACCATTGCCCTTTATGACACCCGCACAAGGCGCAAACGCGACTTTGAACCGGCCAATCCAAAAGAAGTAACCATGTATCTGTGCGGGCCGACAGTGTATTCCTATGCCCATATCGGTAATTTTCGCCCGGCCGTGGTATTTGATCTTCTGTTTCGGGTTTTGCACCAACAATACGGCAGCGAACACGTAGTCTATGCCAGAAACATTACCGACGTGGATGACAAGATTAACGCAGCCGCTGCCGAGCAGAATGTCGATATTTCCGTAATTACCGACAAGTTCACGAAAATCTATCGTGAGGATTCATCTGCCCTAGGGATTTTGCCCCCAAGTCTTGAGCCCACCGCCACCGGCCATATTGAGCAAATGATTGCTTTGATTTCACGATTACTGGCAACAGGACATGCCTATCAGGCCGAAGGTCATGTGCTGTTTTCCGTAAATTCATTTGATGGTTATGGGAAATTATCCGGCCGGGACCTAAAAGACATGCTCGCCGGTGCCCGGGTTGAAATTGCAAGCTATAAACAGGATCCGGCAGACTTTGTATTGTGGAAGCCTTCTGGAGCAAATGAACCCTCATGGGACAGCCCCTTTGGGCCGGGGCGACCGGGCTGGCACACTGAATGTTCTGCCATGATAGAGCATAATCTTGGCACCACCATTGATATTCATGCCGGCGGACAGGATTTGATATTTCCACACCATGAAAACGAAATTGCCCAAAGCATGTGCGCCCATGACAATGTGCCGTTGGCCCGATTCTGGATGCACAATGGATTTTTGGATCTGGGATCGGAAAAAATGTCCAAAAGCCTGGGCAATGTGAAATTGGTTCACGATTTGCTAAAGCAATGGCCAGGAGAGGTATTGCGCTTTGCCCTGCTTAGCGCTCATTACCGCTCGCCTTTGGAGTGGACAGCGGAGTTATTGCAACGCACCCAAACTGTTTTGAACCGCTATTATGGAACCTTGCGCCGTCTGGCTGATGTGGCTGCTGATGAACAGACCGCACCTTCTGGATTGATCGCGGCATTGCATGATGACTTAAATACCCCGCAGGCCATGGCCAAACTTTCCACCTTGTTCAAACAGGCCAATCAGGCTACCGAACTGGCTGACAAGCAAAGACTAAAGGGGCAGATTCTAGCCTCCGGCCAATTACTCGGACTATTGGCCCATGATCCGGAAAGCTGGTTCAAACAGGATGGTTCTGCCGACACCTTATCGGCAAGGGAGATTGACGAACTGGTGGCAGCAAGGTTAAGCGCTCGCAAAAACAAGGACTGGGTTGAAGCTGATCGGCTGCGCCAACAGTTAAATGAACTTAAAATTATTGTCGAAGATGGGCCAGATGGAAGTATCTGGCGACGAGGCTAAGCGGAGCTGGTCTAATGATCGACGGGCTTTATAATACTGCTATCCTGACGCTGGCCGCAGGCATACCGCATATAGGCAAGCTGGATGACCCGCAAGGCACGGCCAGTTGCAGCGCACGTTTGTGCGGCTCACGAATAACAGTTTATCTTAACCTGGATGAGCAGCAAAAGGTCACGGAATTTGCCCAAAATGTAAAGGCATGTGCTTTGGGACAGGCGGCGGCCGCAATTTTAGGCAAAAACATTATCGGTGCCAGCACTAGGGAGATTCTTGATGCCAGAAATGCTCTGTGGAGCATGTTAAAGGAACAAAAACCAATGCCAGCAGGCCGCTTTGATGAATTACAAAAACTATCCGAGGTTAGCAAATTACCACAACGACATACCTCTACATGTCTGGCATTTGATGCAGCTATTGCTGCCTGTGAACAGGCAATTAACAATAGTGAAACAAGCTGATATGTCAGCTTTATTCAAATTTTTGATGATTGGACTGCTAAGAATATATCAGCATACCCTGTCACGGATATTTGCTTTTTTTGGTGTACGCTGCCGCCATGAACCTTCTTGTTCCAGTTATGGCATTGATGCAATTCGTGCTCATGGCCCATGGACTGGCGGCTGGCTGACTTTGTCAAGACTGCTGCGATGTCACCCTTTTGGCTCCCACGGTTATGATCCGGTTCCTTCAAACCACAAAAAAAGAGGAAAATTCTGGCAAATTGATAAATTGGGTGATTGGTCTTGGGCCCCCCGTGGGGTAGAAGATAAGCATACAAAT
>JALSYJ010000247.1 GCA_027071965.1 Robiginitomaculum sp.
AGGCTGTGCAACGCATGTTGCCAAAAGAAAGCCCCTTGGCCCGGCAGCAATTAAGCAATTTCAAGGTATATTGCGGCCCGGATCATCCTCATGAAGCACAACAACCAGTAAAAATTGATTTTGCTTCTATGAATGACAAGAATGTGAAGAGAGACTAGATATGGCTGATCAAATCAAATCTCTGGAGGATCTAAAAGCTGAAATGGGTGCTGCAAGCGCAACCCCTGCCCCGGCTGATGATAAGACTGATGCTCCGGCGGCTGCAACCGAAGAAGCTCCCCTGCCGGAGCCAAAACTGGACGCTCAAGGCAGGGCTTATGCCACTGGAAAACGCAAAGATGCAATCGCCCGGGTGTGGATTAAACCAGGCTCTGGCAAAATCACCATCAATGGTCGTGATCAGGAAGTATATTTTGCTCGCCCGGTTTTGCGCATGTTGTTGCAACAACCTTTTGATGCTGCTGAACGCAAAGACAGCTATGATGTGGTTGCCACTGCCAAGGGTGGTGGCCTTTCGGGACAGGCTGGTGCTGTGCGCCACGGTATTTCCAAGGCATTGGTTGCCTTTGAGCCTGCATTGCGCCCGCCATTGAAGTCCGGCGGCTTTCTTACCCGTGACAGCCGGGTGGTTGAACGTAAGAAATACGGTCGCAAAAAAGCTCGCAGAAGTTTCCAGTTCTCGAAACGCTAACTGCACTTTTCCTGCAAAAGAACACCAAACGCGCCTCCAAATCCGGGGCGCGTTTTTGTATTTGCGCCAAACCATTATTTTATCACATTTTTGGCCGCAAAAACCCGTCCTTAAAATAGCGAGGCTTGCCGTCGCGGTAGCGCAAGCAAAGAGTCCTCAAGTAGCCGATAGGCGGTAGGACAACAAAGACTCCTCAAGTAGCGAAGCGGTAGGACACTAAAAGAGCTTCCCACTTTTGCTAAAAATGCTTTGAATCTTTATCTGTCGCATTTTGGCCGCAAAACCCGCGCTCAAGTAGCCGCTAGGCGGTAGCGCAAGCAAAGACTCCTCAAGTAGCCGATAGGCGGTAGCGCAAGCAAAGAGCTTCCCACTTTTGCTAAAAATGCTTTGAATCTTTATCTGTCGCATTTTTGGCCGCAAAACCCGCGCTCAAGTAGCCGCTAGGCGATAGCGCAAGCAAAGACTCCTCAAGTAGCCGCTAGGCGATAGGACAATTAAAGACTCCCTCAAGTAGCCGATAGGCGATAGGACAATTAAAGACTCCCTCAAGTAGCCGCTAGGCGGTAGGACACTAAAAGAGCTTCCCACTTTTGCTAAAAATGCTCCAGATTCCATCAAATTCAATATTTAGTTGTTTTTCACAAATGTATTCGCGCAATTTTTACTTTTGCCGATTAAGGTTCACGGCGAATGATGGTAGGAGAACAGGTATGAGCGAGAGTTCGGTATTGGAATCTGACCTTAAGAAAATTGAAAAAGCTGCTCAGGGGCGAAATGAAGGCAGGAAAAGTCGTTCAATTCTTGCTCTGGCGCTGGGTGGTTTGGCCATGCTTGTTGTGCCAGTTGCTTATGCTCTTGCATGGCTTGGTGTTGTTGCCCTGTTACAGATTGCAGATCATTACGTGTTTAGCCGCGTCGCAAATTTGGAAAAATCCAGAATTTCCGCACGTCGGGTAAAGATCATGTCTGCCACCATGATTGCTGTATCCACAACCAGTTTCTGTGCCATTAGCGCCCTGTTATGGGTAGCAGGCGGCCTGCCAGGGCAATTATTTGCCATGCTGGTGGCCGGAGGGTCTCTGGTCCATGCCAGCGTGTTTCTTTCGCAAGCCAGATTTTTATACGCAGCTTCGGTTGTGCCGTTTTATCTTACAATGCTGTTCTTGCCGCTTTATTCCTATTTTGTTGAAAAAACCTTGACTATTGCTGGCACGGTAACGGTTATCGGTGCTGTTGTATTATTCCTGATTGCCACAAATAAGGCCTATTATTGGATTCAGGACGTTTTGAGCGAAATTATGGAAGAAAAGGCCAAGGCAGAGACAGCCGCGGCACAGATACTGGCGCTGGAACAGGCACTAAACGAGCACGCAATGGTGGCCAGAAGCGATCAATATGGCGTTTTGCTGAATGTGAATGAGGAGTTTTGCAGAAACACTCAATTCAATCGAGAAGAACTGCTCGGCAAACATATTTCCATTTTAGATTCCGGGGTGCTTCCGACCGAATTCTTTGAAGACATGCAAGCGACTTTGAACGCGGGCGAGGTCTGGTCAGGCAAAATACAGAATGTTCGTAAAGATGGCTCGGCATTTTGGGGCGATACCACCATTTCACCCATTAGCAATAATAAGGGCGAAATAGTAGAGTGCATTTCCATTCGTCGGGATATTACTGATCTGCTGGAAGCCCGCGAAGAAGCAGATCGTGCCAATACCGCCAAATCAGAGTTTTTGGCGATGATGAGCC
>JALSYJ010000248.1 GCA_027071965.1 Robiginitomaculum sp.
TGTAGTGGATCATCCGGAAAGCATTTTAGGCAATTATGGACTGGTCTTTGCCAAAGGCCGGGCGGCAATGGAAGCCATGGCTTGTGGCTGTAATGTTATTCTGGCTGACTATGGCAAATGGGGTGGATCTGTAACACCGGATAACTGGCATGAGCTTAGGGTCTTGAACTTTGGCTTGCGGGCAATTGATCGCGAACTGGATAAGCATGCAATTGCCAAAGAGATATCCAGTATAAGCTGGGAAAATGGAACATATCTGTCTCAACTGGTGCGTGATCATGCTTCGCTGGATGATATGGTTGAGAAATTGCTTGAAATATATCAATCGCTTGCAGATGCTCAGGTGCCCCAGAATTTACGGGGTGACAATGAGGCCAGCCGGTTTGTCCAGAAACTGTCCCCTTATATTTATGAACGCGACGAATACGCAACCCGGCTGTACGAAGAAACTAAATTGCGCATTGGCAATGAAGCAACCAATGCCGGCCTGCTGGTGCAGGCCATGGTCACTATTAAAGATGGCCCCGATCAGGTTTTGGTGCGCCGACTGGCTGAGCAGGTATTGTTCCTGCAGCCCGGGCATCCGATTGCACTGGAAATCCTGAACAAACAACAACCAAGTGGTGACTAAGCATTTTTAGCAAAAGTGGAAACCGGTTTTGCGGCCAAAAATGCGACAGATAAAGATTTGCATTTTTAGCAAAAGTGGAAACCGGTTTTGCGGCCAAAAATGCGACAGAAAAAAATTTTGCATTTTTAGCAAAAGTGGGAAGTTCTTTTAATGTCCTACCGCCTATCGGCTACTTGAGGACGGGTTTTGCTTGCGCTACCGCGACGGCAAGCCTCGCTATTTTTAGCGCGGGGGTAGTGCAGCCAAAAATGCGGCAGATAAGGATTTAGAGCAATTTTGGTTATCTTGAACCAAAATGTTCTAAATTATTTCAATAGCAACTGCCGTGGCTTCACCGCCACCAATGCAAAGCGATGCCACGCCTTTTTTAAGCCCACGGGTTTGCAGGGCTGATATCAATGTGGCCATGATACGAGCGCCCGAAGCTCCGATAGGATGGCCCATGGCACAGGCTCCGCCATTTACATTGACCTTGTCAGGGTCCAGCGCCAATTCCTTAATGGCAATCATTGGAACTACGGCAAAGGCTTCGTTGATTTCCCATAAGTCAACTTCATCTTTTGACCATCCCGCCTTTTTTAACACCTTTTGCATTGCCGGCACCGGCGCGGTGGTAAACCATTCAGGTTCATGGGCATGGGCGGCAGTTGCCACCAGCGCGGCAACTGGTTTGGCTCCGGCGGCAGTGGCATCAGACTGGCGCATCATTACCAGTGCAGCAGCACCATCAGATATCGCCGAGGCATTGGCCGCGGTTACGGTTCCATCCCTGGTAAAGGCCGGGCGCAATTGTGGTATTTTCTCAGGACGGGCCTTGCGTGGCAATTCATCGCTATTGATTATGGTCTCGCCGCGTCTGGACTTGATGGTGACCGGCACCATTTCATGATCAAAATCGCCTTTATCCGCCGCATCTTGCGCCCGGGAAAGGGTTTTTAGGGCATATGCGTCCTGTGCTTCGCGGGTAAATTGATACTTTTTGGCAGCCTCATCAGCATAAACCCCCATTGACAGACCGCCATAGGCATCGGTCAATCCATCAAATGCCATATGATCAACAATGGTGTCATTACCGTATTTTAGGCCCTTGCGATGGTTTGATAGCAAATGCGGGGCATTTGACATGCTTTCCATGCCACCGGCGATAATTATACTTGCGGAACCTGCGCCAAGGCTGTCTTTGGCCATGATCGCCGCCTGCATGCCGGAGCCACACATCTTGTTTAAGGTTGTGGCCTCCACATGGATTGGCAAGTCGGCCTTGATTGCAGCCTGACGAGCCGGAGCCTGTCCCTGTCCGGCAGACAGAACATTTCCCATAAAAATCTGTTCCACGGAATTTTTATCAATTCCGGCATTTTTCAAAGCCCCGGCAACAGCAATTGCACCTAATTCATTGGCTGAAAAGGTGGATAATTCTCCAAGAAGGCCCGCCATAGGCGTGCGTGCATATCCAATGATTACGATAGGATCAGATGGCTGAGACATAATTGTTTACCTGTTTTGAAAAAATGATCTGTCAGGCAATAGATCGTAATTTAACCGGCTGCCGTCAAGAGGGTGAACAGCCGCAATAAGATGCTTAATCAAAGTTTTTCTAAAACCGGTATTAAGGCTTAAATTTCAGGTTTAGCTGACCTCGAAGGTGATTTGCATATTGACGCGATATTTTGCAATTGTGCCGTCTTTTACTGTAACTGACATATGATTTACATTGGCCGAACGGACATTTTTAACAGTTTTGCCGAAGCGCTCAACGCCGTTGGTAATGGCATGTTCAAAACTTTTACTGCTATCTGACAATATCT
>JALSYJ010000249.1 GCA_027071965.1 Robiginitomaculum sp.
TGTAAATGCAACAAATTTCCAGGCTGTAATATTCCGCGCAGCCTTTTACCGCTGGCCCCGCGAACCAGACCGCAATAGCGCCCGTGCTCACGAGTAAAAACATCTATAATGGCACTGGCTTCGCCATGGCGGCGTACCGCAAGCACATAGCCATTTGTCTGCCATTCCATTACTCAAATTCCAGACCAAACTCGGTATAGCGCTCACGATCCTGCGCCCAATTCGCCACTTTGACGTGCAAGAACAAGTGTACTTTCTGACCCAGCATATCCATTAGCTCCCGGCGCGCAGACTGACCTATTGCCTTAATTACCTTGCCATCCTTACCAAGGATAATTTTACGCTGACTTTCACGTTCCACATAAATTATCTGCCGTACCGTAATAGATTTATCTTTTCGTAATTCCCAGCTTTCGGTAGTGACCGTTGCCGCATATGGAAGTTCTTCATGCACCCTAAGCATTAGTTTCTCGCGCGTGATCTCTGCCGCAAGCAAACGCATGGGTAAGTCAGCAATTTGATCTTCGGGATAATGCCATGCCCCAACCGGCATCCGTTGCGCCAGCAAATCCCCCAAATCTTCAACCCCCAGGCCCTTGCTTGCAGATACCATGATGATCTCATCATAAATCCCGATCGCATTAAAATGCGCAACCTGTGCCAACAGCGTTTCTTTTTCGATCAAATCAATCTTGTTCAATACCAAAACTGCCTTGCGTCCCAGACTTTGCAATTCATCAATAATGCTGTTCGTGTCAATTGCGGCCTTTTTATCCTGGGCGCGGGCAAGTTTTGGATCCCCATGACGATACCAGGCGGCGGCGTCAACAATATGTACAATTTGATCTGCCTCTTCAGCACCCTGCCACGCAGCACGCACCATTGCCCGATCAAGCCGCCGCTTTGGAGCAAATACCCCGGGGGTATCCACCAGCACTATTTGAGAATCTTGTTTAAGCATAATTCCGCGCACCCGAAAGCGGGTGGTTTGAACCTTATGGGTGACAATTGATATTTTGGAGCCGATCAATGCATTGATCAGTGTTGACTTACCAGCATTCGGCGCACCGATCAGCGCAGCAAACCCGCATCGTTTTTCCTGATTAGTCAACGCTCACTCCGATCTTGACCAGTAAGGCTTTGGCCCCCAAACGCTCTGCTTCTTGCTTTGAGCCGGCCACACCTTGTGCATTGAATTTGCCTAATAATACCTCCACCTGAAATTCCGGGCGATGATCAGGCCCGGTACGCCCAAGCATTTTGTATTCTGGCAGTTCATGGCCATGGCTTAGTGCCCATTCCTGCAATGTGCTCTTGGGGTCTTTAACTCCGGAGCTATTGTCAGACAATTGTTCAGCCCAAAATCTGTAGAAAAAGCTTTTAGCAGCATCCAGACCGCCATCCAGATAAAGTGCCGCCAGGACAGCCTCGCACGCATCGCCAAGAATAGAAAGCTTCTCACGTCCGCCGTTTTTCTCCTCAGCCTTTGACAGGTAAAGCGCAGACCCGATATTGGCAGCTATTGCCGCCCTGGCACAGGCTTCCTTTCGCACCAAAGCGTTCAAACGTCTGGCCATCTGGCCTTCGCTTTGGGATTGATCCTCTTCAAACAGAAACTCAGCCACAATAAGCCCCAAAACCCTGTCACCCAGAAATTCCAGCCGTTCATTGTCTGCCACGGCCTTGCCATCGCCCATGGAGCCATGGGTCAATGCCCGCTGTAAAATGTCGGGGCTCTTGAACTTGTACCCTATATGGGCCTGTAAAGCCTGTTCATGTGCAAGTGAGGTCAACGGCTTTTCCGTAAACTGACAAATCCACGTTTTCTAAAATTAAACCACGTCCATGGCTTTAACAGACGAAAATTCCTGTTGACAGAAAGCAGAATAACCTCGCCGCGCCCTACCAGATTCTCTGCAGGGACAAAGCCCCATGACCTGCTGTCCAGTGAATTATCCCGATTATCACCCATCATAAAATAATGTCCTTTTGGCACCGTTTCAACAAAGGTGTTATCGGCACTGGAAACACGTGCATCCCAGACAATATAGCTTTTGCCATTAGGCAGAGTTTCACGAATACGGGTGACCACATGCGCAGGGCCGTCATCAGCAACTTCTTCACCAAGCACTTGCGATGGAACCATCTTGCCATTTAGCCATAACCGGCCATTTCGCATCTGTACCGTATCTCCTGGCAAGCCGATCAACCGCTTGATATAGTCGGTCTTGTTATCTCTGGGCCACTTAAACACCACAATATCACCGCGCTTTGGTTTTGGTGCCAGAATGCGACCTGAAAACAGCTTGGGCGCAAGAGGCAGAGAATAGCGCGAATAGCCATAGGCATATTTTGAACTAATCAGATAATCACCGACTTTTAATTGCGGATACATGCTTCCGGTGGGAATGTGAAAGGGCTGGAAAAACAC